>NZ_JBSVWN010000005.1:0-206952 GCF_054071325.1 Pseudomonas sp. SDO5215_S409
CCAGGCCAACGCCTGGAAACTGGTCCCCGCTGGCACCTGCCTGCAAACCCCAAGCGCCACCTCGCCAACCGGCTTTGGCCAAGTGGCGGCCTTCACCGCCAAGTCCTGAACCGCTCAAGTGCCTGGAAACAGGCAATTCGAACTATTTTTCACCGCACGTGTAACGAACATCTTGGCTCTTTATCTAGTGGTGTAACTGGCAACAATGCCCGCTCACCCACCCCGACACTGGAGACACATCATGACCACTAAAACCCGTTCGCTGTCCGCCGCTACCCTCGTCCTGGCCCTGGGTTCTGCCCTGAGCCTGTCCGCCCTGACCAACACCGCCCACGCTGCCGACGACATGCAGAAATGCTTCGGTGTCGCCGAAGCCGGCAAGAATGATTGCGCCGCAGGCGCTGGCACGACCTGCGCTGGCACCTCGAAAGTCAAAGACCAGGCCAACGCCTGGAAACTGGTCCCCGCTGGCACCTGCCTGCAAACCCCAAGCTCCACCTCGCCGACCGGCTTTGGCCAAGTGGCTGCCTTCACCGCCAAGTCCTGAACCGCTCAAGCGCCTGAGTACTGAAGATGACACGTTTGCCTCACTCTCCCGTCTGCCAGACTCAGGCGCCCGGCCTCCCCCGCCGGGCGGGGCTCGGACTCAAGAACGAGCACTTCGCGCACGTGCTTGAGCACGCACCCGATATCGGTTTTTTCGAAGTGCACGCCGAAAACTACATGGTGGCGGGCGGGCCCTTCCATCACTACCTGGGTTTGATCCGCGAACAGTATCCCCTGTCGCTGCACGGCGTCGGCTTGTCCATCGGTGGCGAAAGCCCACTGAACACCGACCACCTCGCGCGCCTGGCCCGCTTGATCGAGCGTTATCAACCCCACTCTTTTTCCGAACACCTGGCCTGGTCCAGCCACGGCCCAGTGTTTCTCAATGATTTGCTGCCCTTGGCCTACGACGATGAAACCCTGACGCGGGTATGCACTCACGTCGACCAGGTACAAAGCACCCTCAAGCGGCGAATGCTGCTGGAAAACCCGTCGACGTACCTGCAGTTCCAGCAGTCCACGCTTGAAGAAACGCACTTCATCAGCGAGGTCATCCGTCGCACAGGCTGCGGGCTGCTGCTGGACGTCAACAATGTGTATGTCTCGTGCGTCAACCATCAGCAAGACCCGATCCGCTACCTCGACGCCCTGCCGCTGCACGCGGTGGGTGAGATTCACCTGGCGGGGTTTGCCGAAGACACCGACAGCCTGGGTGATCGCTTGCTGATTGACGATCACGGCGCGCCCATCGACAACGCCGTGTGGAGTCTCTACCGGCAGGTGCTGGAGCGGATCGGGCCGGTGCCCACACTGATCGAACGTGATAACCAAGTGCCGACCTTTGATGTGTTGCACGCCGAAGCCCGTCAGGCAGACCGCTGCCTGCAGGAGGTTTGCGCATGAGCACACAAGCGGCCTTTACCCAGGCGCTGTTGACACCCGAGCAGCCGTGCCCCCAAGGCCTGTTCAGCCACAACGGCGCTGACCCGGCCAGCCGGTTTGCGGTGTATCGCAACAACGTCCACAGCTCGTTGATCAATGCCCTGACCGCCGCGTACCCGGTAACGTCGCAACTGGTGGGCGAGGCGTTTTTCGGCGCCATGGCCGGGCTGTATGTGCAGGACTACCCACCCACCAGCCCGCTGATCAGCGAGTACGGCGCGGACTTCGCCGATTTCATCCAGGCGTTCCCGCCCGCTGCCAGCGTGGCGTACCTGGCGGACGTGGCGCGCCTGGAACGCCTGCGGGTCAAGGCGTATCACGCGCTCGACCAACAGCCGCTGACTCAGCAGGCGGTGATGGACCACCTGCAACAGCACCCGGACCTGGCCAGGTTGCGCGTGGGCCTGCACCCCTCGTTGTTCACCCTGAACTCGGCACATGCCGTGGTGGCGATATGGGCCGCGCACCAGACACCCGATGCCGTCGCCACCTTTGACCCACTGCAACCGCAAAGCGCGCTGGTGCTGCGTGAGGGCCTGGAGGTGAAAGTCTTCAACGTCGACAGCGGCTCAGTGACCTTTATCAACAGCCTGAACAATGGTTGGCCGCTGGAAATGGCCGTGGCGTACGCCCTGGATACGGCCGCCGAATTCGACCTGAACCCATGCTTGGCACTGCTGGTCGGCCACGGCGCCATTACTCATCTGCACTCCGAACAAGAGGTATCGCCATGAACACTGCACCTGCCTGCGTTATCCGAAGCCTCATCCGCCGCTTCGAACAAATCCCCTACAGCCTGATCGCCTTTCTCGCGCGCTTTTCGATTGCGGCGGTGTTCTGGAAGTCTGGCCAGACCAAGGTCGAAAACTTCGCCATCGACCTGATCGGCGGCACGTTCCAGCTGGGTGTGCCGCAGCTGGCGCCCTCGACCCTGCCGCTGTTTCGCAGTGAATACCATGTGCCGTTGCTGTCCCCCGAAGTGGCAGCGCACCTGGCGGCATTTGCCGAGCATTTTTTCCCGGTGCTGATCCTGGTGGGGTTTGCCACCCGCTTTTCGGCACTGGCCCTGATCGGCATGACGTTGACCATCCAGTTGTTCGTCTACCCCGAGGCCTACCCGACCCACGGCACCTGGATCGCCCTGCTGCTGTTGCTGGTCGCCAAGGGCCCGGGGCTGCTGTCGATCGACCACCTGATCGCACGGCGTTACCGCTAAAGGCGATCCAGCGCTTCGCCGCTGCGCTTGAACCAACCCACCAGGTAGTCGGCCAGTACCTGGGTGCGGCGCGGCAGGCCCCCCTGATACGGGTGCACCAAGTACATCGGCATGCTGCGCGTCTGGTAGTCGCGCAGCAGCCAGCGCAAGCTGCCGTCCGCCAACTGCGGTTGCAACAGGTAGGACGGCAGCCGCGCAATCCCCGCGCCGACCAGCGCAGCCTTTTTCAGCAGGTTGTAGTGGTTGGACGCAAACGCCCCGCTCACCCGCACCCGCAACAGTTCGTGCTGTTGGTGGTACAGCCATTCTTCGCGGCCACGGTAGTGGCTGTTGAGCAGGCAGTTGTGGGCAGCCAGCTCGGCGGGGGTCTGCGGTTCACCGTATTGCGCCAGGTAGGCGGGGCTTGCGCACGTCATCTCGTGCCAGGCCAGCAGCGGCCTGGCCACCAGGCGCTCATCGCCCGCCACTTCCGAGCGCACGGCCAGGTCAAACCCTTCGCGGATCAGGTCCCGGTACTGGTTGTTGAGGTCCAGCTCAACCTGCACCTGCGGATAGGCCCGGGAAAACTCCAGCAACAAACCCTCCAGGAACGTTTCCCCCAACGAAACCGGAACCGTCATACGCACAGGGCCGGCCAAGTCATCCTTGAGCCGAGCCAATGCCTGACGCGCCCGCTCGACCTGCACGCCCAACGCCTGGGCCTGCGGCAACAGCGCCGCTCCCGCCGCCGTCAAGCTCAAGCGACGCGTGGTGCGGTGCAGCAACACCACCGAAAACTGCGCCTCCAACTGGCTGATGCGCTTGGACAACTGCCCCTTGCTACACCCCAATTGCTGGGCCGCGAGGGTAAAACTGCCCGCTTCGATCAGCACCGCAAAGGCGGCCAGGTCATCCATCTCGCTCATCGACTGTTTCCAATTGAAAACCAAAGGTTGCCTATTAGTGCGCTTATCGCCGCAAAAAACCACTCTAGACTGAGCATTCACCTACACATCTGGAGGAAGGCACGATGAAAATCCTGTTGATTGGCGCCAGCGGCACCGTGGGCTCGGCGATCAAGGCCGAGCTGTCCCAACGGCATGAAGTGATCAGCATCGGTCGCACCAGCGGCGACTTCCACGTCGACATCCGTGACAGCGCCTCGATTCGCAAACTCTTCGAACAAACCGGCCGCTTCGACGCGCTGGTATGCGCCGCCGGCAGCGTCAACTTCTTGCCCCTGGCCGACATGAGCGCCAGCGACTTCGACCTGGGCCTGCAAGACAAGCTGATGGGCCAGGTCAACCTGCTGCTGATCGGCCGTGAGTTTGCCAATGACGGCGCCTCGTTCACCTTCACCAGCGGCATCCTCAACCGCGACCCGATCCGCACCGGCGCATCGGCGGCGCTGGTCAACGGCGCGCTGGACGGTTTTATCAAAGCCGCCGCCATCGAACTGCCGCGTGGCCTGCGCATCAACTCGGTCAGCCCGACGGTGCTGGTGGAAGCCATGGGCAGCTACGCACCGTACTTCAGGGGTTTCAAACCCGCGCCGGGCGCCGAAGTGGCGTTGGCCTACGCCAAAAGCGTCGAAGGCCTGCAAACCGGGCAAACGTACATCGTTGGTTAAACTGCACCGGTGCACCGGGCTTGTGGTGCGCAGCAAGCCTGCGTAACGTGGCGGCACTTGCCTGGAGACCCGATATGCGTGCCGCCCGTACCCTTGCCCTGTTCGCCCTGCTGCCCCTGTTTGCCGCCTGCCAGATGTTCGACAGCGAGCCGGCCAAGCCCTCCCTCGCCGGCCTGACGCGTATGCAGGGCGAGCTGACGACACAAGGCGACAAGCTGGTGTTCCAGCCCTGCCACGACCCACGCAACTACGTGATCAAAGACACCGGCGGCACCAGCATCCTGCAGGAAGCCGCAGCCCTTGCAGGCCAGCAAGGGACGTTGTTCGCCGACGTGCGCGGCAAGTTTTCCGGCGTTGCCAGCGGCACCCAGGGCCAGGTGGAGCTGCAACAGGTGTACCGCGTCGAACGAGCAACCTCGGCCTGCGATGACCCGGACTTCAAACGCATGATCCTGCGCGCCAACGGCCACCAGCCCGCCTGGGCGATGAACGTCACCGCCAAGGGCATGGTGCTGGAACGCGAAGGCCAGCCGCCGCTGGCCGTGCCTTATGTGGAAGAACAACTGGGCGACGGCCGCTTCAACCTGATGACCGAGGCCAATAACCAGCACATCGAGCTGTGGGTGGCCCCGCAACGTTGTGTCGACAGCGTCAGCGGCAGCCTGCAACACATGACGGCCGAGCTGCGGGTCAATGGCCAGGTGCAACGGGGTTGCGCGGCCTTCGGCGGGTCGCGCGACGACTGATTCAACCCCGCGTCGTTTTAGCATGACGGGAAACTGCCGTTGGGGCTTATAATCGCCGGTTTGCAAAACAGCCGGCCTCTTTGCCCGCCGCCTACCGGATCCCGTCATGTTACGAATCACCGAACTCAAGCTGCCCATCGACCATCCCGAAGAAGACCTGCGCCCTGCCATCGTGCAGCGCCTGGGCATCGCCAGTGATGACCTGCTCGATTTCACCCTGTTCAAACGCAGCTACGACGCACGCAAGAAATCGTCGCAGCTGTACTTTATCTACACCATCGATCTGCACGCCAACGGTGAGGCGGCCCTGCTGCTCAAGTTCGCAGATGATCGCAACGTCAACCCGGCGCCAGACGTCAGCTACAAGGTGGTGGGCCAGGCCCCGCACGGCCTGAGCGAGCGGCCGGTGGTGGTCGGTTTTGGGCCGTGCGGGATTTTTGCCGGGCTGTTGCTGGCACAGATGGGGTTCAAGCCGATCATCCTTGAGCGTGGCCGTGAAGTGCGCCAGCGCACCAAGGACACCTGGGGCCTGTGGCGTAAAAATGTGCTCAACCCCGAGTCCAACGTGCAGTTCGGCGAGGGCGGCGCCGGGACGTTCTCCGACGGCAAACTCTACAGCCAGATCAAGGACCCGAAATTCCACGGGCGCAAGGTGCTGCACGAGTTCGTCAAGGCGGGCGCCCCGGAAGAAATCCTCTACGTCAGCAAGCCGCACATCGGCACCTTCCGCCTGACCGGCGTGGTGGAAAACATGCGCCAGCAGATCATCGCCCTGGGCGGTGAAGTGCGCTTCGAGCAACGCGTCACCGACGTGCTGATCGCAGACGGCCAGTTGAATGGCGTCGTGGTCGACGGCGGTGAGCAGATTCTGTCCAGGCACGTGATTCTGGCCCTGGGCCACAGCGCCCGGGACACGTTCCGCATGCTCCACGGCCGTGGCGTGTACATGGAAGCCAAGCCATTCTCGGTGGGCTTTCGCATCGAACACCCACAGTCGCTGATCGACGCCGCCCGCCTGGGCAAATATGCCGGGCACCCGAAACTCGGCGCCGCCGATTACAAATTGGTGCACCACGCCAAGAACGGCCGTTCGGTGTACAGCTTCTGCATGTGCCCGGGCGGCACCGTGGTCGCGGCGACCTCG
This sequence comes from Pseudomonas sp. SDO5215_S409, assembly GCF_054071325.1. NCBI lineage: Bacteria > Pseudomonadati > Pseudomonadota > Gammaproteobacteria > Pseudomonadales > Pseudomonadaceae > Pseudomonas > Pseudomonas sp. SDO5215_S409. The sequence goes on from NZ_JBSVWN010000005.1 coordinate 6,204, forward strand.
GAGCCCAACCGCGTCGTGACCAACGGCATGAGCCAGTACTCGCGTAACGAACGCAATGCCAACTCCGGGATCGTGGTCGGTATCACCCCAGAGGTGGACTACCCGGGCGGCCCGCTCGCCGGGATTGAATTGCAGGAACGCCTGGAGTCTCACGCCTATATCCTCGGCGGCAGCAACTACGAGGCACCGGCGCAACTGGTCGGCGACTTCATTGCCGGCAAGCCCTCCACCGCCATTGGCAGTGTGGAGCCTTCCTACAAGCCGGGTGTGGCACTGGGTGACCTGGCCCTGGCCCTGCCGGACTTTGCCATCGAGGCGATTCGCGAGGCGCTGCCCGCGTTCGAAAAACAGATCAAGGGCTATTCGCTGCATGACGCGGTGTTGACCGGGATCGAGACGCGCACCTCATCGCCGCTGCGCATTACCCGTGACGAATCGATGCAGAGCCTGAACGTCAAAGGCCTGTACCCGGCGGGTGAAGGCGCCGGTTATGCCGGTGGGATCCTGTCGGCAGGCGTGGACGGCATCCGCATTGCCGAAGCCGTGGCCCGTAACATCCTGGGCCTCAAGGCTTGATGGACTGGGCGGGGGCCGTTGACCGGCGCCCGCCCGGCTCAGATATTGGCGCGCAACACGCTGCTTGGCAGCGCCTCACCCCGCTCGACGCTGGCCGCAACGGCCGCAATCAAGCCCTCTAGCGCGTAACCCTGCCCCGCCAGCCACGTCGAGTCGTAGTACGTGGTGGCATATCGCTCGCCGCCGTCGCACAAAATCGCCACGATCGACCCCGACTCCCCCGCCGCTTTCATGTGCTGCGCCGCAATCAGCGCGCCCACCAGGTTGGTCCCGCTCGACCCGCCCACCTTGCGCCCCAACCGTTGCGCCAGGTAATGCATGGCCGCCAGCGATAACGCGTCTGGCACCTTGACCATTGCATCAATCACATTCGGCAAAAAAGACGGCTCGACCCGTGGCCGGCCAATGCCTTCGATGCCCGACCCGCAGTCCAGGCGCAAGCTGGCATCGCCCGTCTGGTAATAGTCAAAGAACACCGAACGCTCGGCATCGGCGCACAGCACCCGCGTGCAGTGCTGGCGGTAACGCACGTAGCGGCCCAGGGTCGCCGTGGTGCCGCCGGTGCCGGGGCTTGAAATCAGCCAGCTGGGCTCCGGGTGATGCTCAAAGCGCATCTGCTGGAAAATCGACTCGGCGATGTTGTTGTTCGCCCGCCAGTCGGTGGCCCGCTCGGCGTAGGTGAACTGGTCCATGAAGTGTCCGCCACTTTCCCGCGCCAGGCGCTCGGACTCGGCGTAGATCTGCGTCGGGTCTTTGACCAGGTGGCTTTTGCCGCCGTAGAACTCGATCTGCGCGATTTTTTCCAGGGACGTGGTGGCTGGCATCACGGCAATAAACGGCAAGCCCAGCAAACGGGCGAAGTAGGCTTCGGACACGGCGGTCGAACCACTCGACGCCTCGATCACCGGCGCGCCGGGCTTGAGCCAGCCATTACACAGGGCGTACAGAAACAACGAGCGCGCCAGCCGGTGTTTCAAACTGCCGGTGGGGTGGCTGGATTCGTCTTTGAAATACAGCTCGATCCCGGGCAATCCGGGCAGTGGCAACGGAATCAAATGGGTGTCGGCGCTGCGCTGGAAATCCGCTTCGATGACACGAATGGCTTCGCGGGCCCAGGAACGGTGGTCACTCATGATGGGGGTTCTCTAAGAATTTCAGCGCTGATCTTAAGAGGTTTCCTACACTCCACACAGATACAGTAGTGGCTCAATTGGACACACAATTGCCAGGTCTTGGCGCAACGCTGACCCACTCGCCTTCTTATAACAAATAAGAATATAACTTTTGTTTTAACAACTAAGAGTACGGGTTAGGGTAAGCCCCTACTGACCTTCATTGGAGAGCATCCCTTGCCTCTGCGTAGCACGTTCACCCGTTTCTTCCAGCTGGAAGCCGCCAGCGGCCTGTTGTTGATCGCCGCGGCCGCCCTGGCGCTCATCATCAATAATTCGCCGCTGTCGCACCTCTACGCCAGCTTTCTCGACGTGCCCGTGGTGGCACAGATCGGCGCACTGAAAATCGCCAAGCCCTCCCTGCTGTGGATCAACGACGGCCTGATGGCGTTGTTTTTCCTGCTGATTGGCCTGGAGGTCAAGCGCGAGTTGCTCGACGGTCACCTGTCCAAGCCGTCACAAGTGGTACTGCCCGGTGCCGCTGCCATCGGTGGCATGGTGGTACCCGCGCTGATCTATTGGGCGCTGAACAAGGACTACCCCGATGCCCTCGGCGGCTGGGCGATCCCGATGGCCACCGACATTGCCTTCGCCCTGGGCGTGCTGGCCCTGCTGGGCAAGCGCGTGCCGGTGTCACTCAAACTGTTCCTCATGACCCTGGCCATCATCGATGACCTTGGCGCAATCATCGTGATCGCGGTGTTTTATTCCAGCGACTTGTCCGGCGCCTCGCTGGCCGGTGCAGGTGCCTGCCTGATCGCGCTTATCGCGATGAACCGCCTGGGCGTCATCAAGCTGGCGCCGTACCTGATTGTCGGGTTGGTCCTCTGGGTCTGCGTGCTCAAGAGCGGTGTGCACGCCACATTGGCGGGCGTGACCCTGGCGCTGTGTATTCCCATGCGCACCAAAAATGCCGAACCGTCCCCCCTGCTCACCCTGGAACACGCCCTGCACCCGTGGGTGGCGTACGGCATCCTGCCGCTGTTCGCCTTTGCCAACGCCGGGGTTTCGCTGTCGGGGATCACGCTGGAAAGCTTCACCCACCACGTCCCGCTGGGCATCGCCACCGGGCTGCTGGTAGGCAAGACCCTGGGCGTATTCGGCCTGACCTGGCTCGCCATCAAGACCGGCCTGGCCGCCCTGCCCGCTGGCGCCAACTGGGGGCAGGTGTTTGGCGTAGCCATTCTGTGTGGCATCGGCTTTACCATGAGCCTGTTCGTCGGCTCACTGGCATTCGTGCCGGGCGCCAGTGAATACGCCGGTGAAGACCGGATGGGCATTCTGACCGGGTCGATACTTGCCGCCTTGGTGGGTTATGCGGTGACGGCGATGGCCAGTCGTAAGCGAGCGGGTGTTCAGCCTTGAACCTGACGCTGTAATCGGTTTGCCAGATTCCGCCCAATAAAAAACCCCAACCGTCACCCGGTTGGGGTTTTCTGTTTCCGGCGGTTTACCGTTTAACGGGTAACGCGGCTGGTGCCGTCGACGGTCATGATGCGAACGCGGTCGCCGATGCGGAAGACTTCGTTCTCCTGCACCGCCTGCACGTAGGCACGCATGCTGCCGTCGTCTTCACGAACGGTGATTTCAACACCTTGGGTGCGGGTCAGGCCTTCTTCGGTGGCCGAACCCAGCAGGCCGCCAGCGACGGCGCCGATGACCGCGGTGACGATGCTGCCACGGCCGCCGCCGATGGCGCTGCCGCCAACGCCGCCGATGACTGCACCGGCAGCGCCGCCGATTGGGGTCTTGGTACCTTCGATTTTCACCGGACGCAGCGACTCGATGGTCCCCATGCGAACGGTTTGTACACGACGTGCTTCGTCACGGGAGTACGAGTCGCCGGTCAGACTCGAGGCGCAGCCACCCAGAAGCAGAGACAAGGTGGTAAAGCAGGCAACCAGTAATACGGACTTACGCATAGCATCAACTCCAAAGGACAGGTATTCATTAAACGCTTCGGCTTGCCCACCTGTCACGGCATGCCCGGCAAAAAATTGCTTTCATTCAGCCCTAGTACAGACAGGCTGTACCCAAAAACTCGACGAACGGTAATTGCCACATCACGACGAGATTTGTCAGGAAGGACGTCAGCGCAACCGGGCGCACAACGAGAGGGGCGCCAAGAGCGGTTCAGGGCGCCAGACGCTCGCGGGTCCAGTCGGCCCCCTGCAAGCGGTAGTTCAGACGGTCATGCAACCGGCTGGCGCGGCCTTGCCAGAACTCGATGCGCTCGGGCAGCAGGCGGTAGCCTCCCCAGTGTTCAGGGCAATCGGGCTGGGTTTGGCTGAAACGTTGTTCGGTGGCCGTGAGCAAATCCTGCAGCTCCTCGCGGTCGCGAATCACCCGGCTTTGCGGCGAGGCCCAGGCGCCCAGGCGACTGCCCAGCGGGCGCACCTGGTAATAAGCGTCCGACTCCTCCGGCGTCACCTTGACCACCCGCCCTTCTATACGCACCTGGCGCTCCAGGCTCGGCCAGAAAAACGTCATGGCTGCAAAAGGCCGCGCCGCGAGCTGCTCGCCCTTGGCGCTCTGATAATTGGTGAAGAAGGTAAAACCCTGCGCATCCAGGCCCTTGAGCAGCAGGATGCGGCAGTGTGGACGACCGTCGGCATCGACGGTCGCCAGCGTCATGGCATTGGCCTCCACCGGCGGTTGTTCGGTTTTTACCGCATCACCGAACCATTGGTGGAACAAGGCAAACGGCTCGTCCGGGGCCTGGGCCTCGCTCAAACCGTCCCGCGTGTAGTCACGGCGCATATCGGCCAGTGCCTGGGTCATGCAGCGTTATCCTTCTGTTTCAGATAATCAGTTTTTTGCCTGGTCGTTCGACGCAGCCGGAGCCGCGGCCTTGGCCGGCGCAGGTTTCTTGGCGGCAGGCTTGGCCGGGGCCTTTTTGGCGGCGGGTTTGGCCGCGGCTTTCTTGGCCGGTGCTTTTTTAGCCGGCGCGGCTTTTTTCACCACCGGCGCGGGCGCAGGCACGTCCTGCACCGCAACCATTTCAGCCTTAGGCGGGTTGGCCGAGTTGTACTTGCTGAGCAAGGCCAGCATGGTGGTGCGCTGGGTGAACATGATTTCCATGCGGCGGTTCAGGGCACGGCCCTGGTTGCTGTCGTTGGCGGCGCGAGGCATCAGGTCGCCCATGCCACGCAGCATCAGGCGGTCCTGCTTGAGGCCGCTGAGGCTGAAGATCGAGGCGATGGACTGCGCACGCTCTTTGGTCAGGGCCTGGCTTTGCGGCTCGGCGCCATTGGTGTCGACGTGGCCCAAGACCAGCACGGCGGTCTTCGGGTCGCCTTCAACAGCCTTGGCCACACGGGTGAACGGGCCCAGGGTGACTGGCAGCAACATGGCCGGGCGTTTCGGGTTGTAGGAGCCGTCAACCGGGGCAATCACCACCAGTACGTTGTCGCGACGCTCAAGTTGCAGGTTGCTGTCCTTGATCGCGGCGCGCAGGCGCGGCTCGTAGTCGTCCAGCCAGGCCTGGGTAATTTTTGGATCGGGCATTGGCACGTTGGCCACGTCAACCTTGGCCAGTGGCTTGGGCTGGCTTTCAAACGGCCACCACCAGTGGGTAGCGGTATCGGTCTTGGCCACCGGCGCCGCGGCGGCTGGGGCGGCAGCGGCTGCCGGAGCAGGCGTTGCGGCCTTGAGATCGGCTTTCAGGTCAGCCTTGGCATCGTCGCTTTTCGACGAGAACGGCCACCAGCTGGAGCCGGTGTCGGCCTTGGCTACCGGGGCAGGGGCAGCGGCTTGAGCAGGCGCAGCGGCCGCAGCCACAGGTGCGGCGGGCTTGGCTGCGACGGCCGGCTTGGCGTCTGGCTGGGCGGCGGTCTGGCTCACGGCATCCTTGGTCGCCGCCTTGTCCGAGCCAAAGGACCACCAATGCCCGCCTTCGGCATCATTTTGTGGAGTTTGTGCACAGCCAGTAATAGTTAGGCAGAGTGCCAGTGCCAAGGACTTGTTCGATAACATGAGATATCCACAAAATGAGAGAAAAACAGAGGTCTGAATGACCGGTTAAAACAGACGCTTACGGAACATTAAAGTTACCTATTTTGCCCAACGTCTTTTGTAAGTGCCTTTTTAACAAAAAAACACCAGACAGCAAGCTATTTACAGACAACCGGCCAATATTCTTGCCAACTTCTGCGCCCGTGGATCCATAAGTACGTAGGGCCCCAGCGTATGGGTGACAAATCCAAAGGCAACATCATGTTCCGGGTCGGCAAACCCCACCGAACCGCCCGCCCCTGGGTGCCCGAACGCCCGTGGGCCAAGGCCGAAGGTGGCATTGGGCACCTGGGGTTGATCCAACATGCAACCCAGGCCGAAGCGGGTTTGTGTCAATAAGGTTTTATCCATGCCGATGCTGTGTTCACGCGTCAACTCTTCAAGCATATCGGCTTCCAGCAAACTACCGTCGAGCAGTGCGCTATAAAACCCCGCCAGACTTCGTGCATTACCGTGACCATTGGCCGCCGGTTGCTGCATACGCCGCCATTCGGGTTTATTAGTGCTGGTCAGAATAGACGGCGGGTTGGTAAATGCGCGGGTCGTCATCGCCTCAGGCTCACGCATTGTTACTTGAAGTAAGCGCTGCGCCGCTTCATCGCCCATATTGCCTTTGCCCCGGGCGATATGCGCGACGCGGTGAAACTCTTCATCGGCCAGACCCACATGAAAGTCCAGCCCCAAAGGCCGCGCCACCCGCGCCACGATGGACTCACCCGGCCCACGGCTGTCGGCCCGGCGCAACAGCTCGCCCACCAGCCAGCCATAGGTGATGGCCGCATAGCCATGCCCCTGCCCCAATGGCCACCACGGTGCTTCGCTCGCGAGCGCGTTGACCATCAAGGGCCAGTCGTAGAGGGCGTCGGCGGGTAACATCTCGCGCAAGGCTGGCAGCCCGGCCTGATGGCAGAGCAGGTGGCGCAGGGTGATGGCCTCCTTGCCTGCCGCGGCAAATTCGGGCCAGTAGCGGGCCACGGGCACATCGAGCTGCAACTTGCCTTCGGCCACCAATTGCAGGGCCGTGACCGCCGTGAAGGTCTTGGTGCAGGAGAACAGATTGACAAGGGTGTCGGTGTGCCAGGCCTCGGCGCCGTCCTTGTCGGCGGTGCCGGCCCACAGGTCGACGACGGTTTGCCCGCCGATCTGGATACACAACCCGGCACCACGCTCCTGAGGGTCATCGAATAACGCAGCGAAGGCGTCTTTCACTGCTTCAAACTGAAGTTCGTAATGACCTTGAATCTGCACCTGAATCCCCTCGCAAAACCACCGCTAAACGTGGCCGACATTGTTCCAGCCCTTGGCGGGTTTGGGAACCCGCGTGTGTCGATCAAGCGCCGTCAATGGCCCTTGCCGGAATGCCCACCTTCATGCCCGGCGCCTTTGCCGGAGTGCTCGGCATTGCCGCTACCGCCCGCGTGCGCGGGGGCTATCGCCTGGGCTTTTTCCGCTTCCTTGCCCAATTGCTCGACCGTGGCCAGGTTGCTTTTGCGCACCGCCTCGACAAACCCCTGGTAAGGCACATCGGTAATCCCCACCAGGCCGAAATGGCCGTTTTCACCGTCCAGCAGGCGACCGGTCACCGGCTGGTCCAGGTACTGGAACCAGTGCACACCGACAATCGACGGCTCGGCCAGGGCCTGCTTGAGGAAATTGGCATAGGCCGCGCCGCGGTCTTCTTCACGCGCCAGCGGGGTCGGGCCGCCCCAGAACGGCCCGCGATCGGTCGAACCCACGTTGAACTCGGTGATCAGCACCGGCTTGTCCAGCGCCCGCAACGCGGCAAAGTCGTAACCGTCCTGCGGTTTCAGGGTGTACAGGTTAAAGCTCAGCACGTCGCAATACTGTGCGCAGGAGGCCACCGCCTCCGGGGTGCTGACGGCATAACGACCGCCCAACAGCAGTTGGTTGGGTGCGTGCCATTTCAACGCGTCGGCGATGGTTTTGAAGTAGGCGTCGGCAAAGGTCTTCTGGAAGTAGCTGAAGTCCGCTTCGATTTCCGGGTGCTGCGCATTCGGCATCGGCGGTACGAACCCCGGGTCTTCCATCAACTCCCACGCAGGCAGGTCGATGCCCCAGGCCTTGGACAGGCCCTCCTGGTTGCGATACTTGTCGCGCAATTGCTTGAGGAACGCACGCTTGGCCGGTACGTCGGTGGTCATGCGCAGCGTGCCGTAGGCCAGGGCGTAACGGGATTTGGGGTCATCACCGGGGCCCGCCCAGGCCAGTTCGTTGTCGGCGAAATAACCGATCAGCCAGGGGTCGTCGCGATGGTCACGGGTGGCGATGGCCACGGCCCGCTCGGCGGCCATGGCAAAGCGCGGGTCGAACGGGTCGGGCATGCCGCCCCACCAGTCGGTGCCGGTACTGATGCTGGCGTAATCGCCGACGATCGACAGGGGCAAGGTGTACGGCACGCGGTCGGCATCGCCCAGTTTCGGCTCGCTCCAATTGCCCAAGGTGTTGAAGCCCCAGGCTTGCAGGCGGTCCAGGGTGTGGCTCACCCAGCGTTTCTGGTCAAAGCCCTGCGGTGCACACGGCGCATCCGCCACGCAGGGCTGGCCGTAGGTGCGTTGCAGGTTGGCCCCGTAAAAGTCGTACCAGCGCCCAGCATTAAAGTGGCGTCCTTGATCGGAGCCATTGCCGCTGCGGCTGTCATCGCTGCCGTAATACCGGTCAAACGGCTCGCCCGACTTGGGCAGCGCCGCAAACATCCACTCGCGCCCCGCGACATACGTCTGATTGTCGTCGGCCGCCACGGTGTTTACGCCCAGGGAATAGAACGGGTGCCCCTCGGGGGTGACCAGATACCAGCGCCCGTCGCGTTTTTCGGTGCGAAAGAAACCACTGGCGTCAAACGCAGGGCCTTTGTTCCAGCCGCCAAACCTGTCCAGCGACGCCTTGTCCCGCTCGGCAAGCCAGCCCTTGAGCTGCTGTTGCTCCTTGGCGGCGGCCGTCTTCAACTGCTCGTCGCTGCTGACTTTTTCCGGCCAGCGCGCGCGGGTGGACTGGCCGTAAGCGTCGACCAGCCCGGTGTAGGCGGCCTTGAGCACCGGTTCGCTGTCCTGCACGCCAAACCGCTCGAGCAAAATGCTCTGCGCAACCGCGGGCTTGATCATCGAAATCGTCACCGACACCACCTGGCTGCGGTCAATGTCACCTTCGCTGCTGGCCAGCAGCACGCGCTGGCCCTCAACGGTGACCGGCATCGGCGGCCCGGCCTTCATACCTTGGCTCAACGGCGTATTGGCTTGCAGCGGCACCAGCAAGGTTTGCGCAGGGCCGGCCGGCAAGTCGATGCGACTCAACAGGGTCTTGCCGTCCTGGCTCTGAACTTTCACGTATAAGGTCAGCGCCCAGTCCATGGCGCTTTGCAGGCGCAGGCTCAGCGCGCCAGCCTGCGACCAGTCCAACACGCCGCTTTGCGGGCTCAACACCAGGCTGGGCTCGGCCGCCGGGTTGAAGACGATCCGGCGCAGCACTTCGCCTTCCGGGGTTTGCTCGGCGTTGTATTGAGGCAGGCTGGCGTCCTGGGTCGCGACCTTGACCACATCGGTCGGCCTGACAAAGTTGAACAGCGTCTGTTGCCCCACCGGCGCTGCCAGCAACGGCGTGGCGAACAGCAGGGCAAAAAGGGCGGGCAGCGTGCGAATCATGTGAACAAAAGTCTCCCTGAAGGCCGGTGAATGGCCTGATGACGTCAAGCAATGCGCAGATAGACCACGCGGTGGGCGATTTTGCCCACGCGGGCTTAAGAAATTTCGCGCCGGAAAGGCGGCAAGGCATTGAGGATAGCCTTGCCGTAGCGCTGCGTGACCAAGCGGCGGTCCAGCAGGGTGATGGTGCCCCGGTCCTGCTCGGTCCGCAGCAAGCGCCCGCACGCCTGCACCAGCTTGAGCGAAGCGTCCGGCACCGAGATCTCCATGAACGGGTTGCCGCCCCGCGCTTCGATCCACTCGGCCAGTGCGGCCTCCACCGGATCATCAGGCACCGAGAACGGGATCTTGGCGATCACCACGTGCTCGCAGTAAGCGCCGGGCAAGTCCACGCCCTCGGCAAAACTGGCCAGGCCAAACAACACGCTGGAGTCGCCGCCGTCAACGCGGGCCTTGTGTTTGTTCAGGGTTTCCTGTTTGGACAAGTTGCCCTGGATAAACACCTGCTTGCGCCAGTCGCGGTCCAGGCCGTCGAACACGTCCTGCATTTGCTTGCGCGACGAAAACAGCACCAGCGTACCCTTGGAGCCTTCCACCAGCTCCGGCAGGTCGCGGATGATCGCGGCCGTGTGGGCCGCCGCATCCCGGGGGTCGGCCTTGAGGTCGGGCACCCGCAGCACCCCGGCGTCGGCGTGATGGAAGGGGCTGGGCACGACCGCGGTGACGGCCTTTTTCGGCAGCCCGGCGCGCATGCGGAAACGGTCAAACGTGCCCAGCGCCGTGAGGGTGGCCGAGGTCACCAGGGCGCCGTAGGCCACGTTCCACAGGTTGCGGCGCAGCATGTCGGCGGCCAGGATGGGGCTGGCGTTGACTTCGATGTCAAACAGCGCGCCGCTTTCGGCCAGGGTCAGCCAACGCGCCATGGGCGGGTTGTCTTCGGGGTCTTCAACGGTAAAGGCCGTCCACAATTCCCAGTTGCCCTGGGCGCGGGACAACAGGCTGCCAAACAACGGATACCATTCTTCGGCCTGGTTGCTGGCGATGCCGATGTTGACCTCGCCGTCCATGCCTTCCTTGAGCAGATCGGTGAGGCGGGTGAACAGGTCGGTCAGGCGTGAAAAGCCCTTCTTCAGCTCGATACCCATTTCACGCATGTGCTCGGGAATCAACCCGCCGACAAAACGGTGGCGCGGGCGCTCACGGCCTTCCACGTCTTCGCCGGGCTTGAAGTCGGCCACCTGCTCGCAGGCGCTGAACATGAATTGCTGCTGGGTCTTGATCTCGCGGGCCAGCTCCGGGACTTGCTCGATAAGCTTGCCCAGATCGCCCGGCAGCGGGTGCTGGGCCAGCAGTTTGGTGAGGTTCTTGGCGGTGGACTCCAGCCAGTCGGCCGTGGAGCGCAGGCGCGTGTAGTGGGCGAAGTGGCCGATGGCCTTGTCTGGCAGGTGGTGGCCTTCGTCGAACACGTAGAGGGTGTCCCGCGGGTCGGGCAGCACGGCACCGCCGCCCAGGGCCAGGTCGGCCAGGACCATGTCGTGGTTGGTGACAATCACATCGACCTTGCCCATGCCTTCGCGGGCCTTGTAGAAGGCGCACTGGCCGAAGTTGGGGCAATGGCGGTTGGTGCACTGACTGTGATCGGTGGTCAGGCGCGCCCAGTCGGAATCTTCCAGGGCGGTGGGCCAGCTGTCGCGGTCGCCGTCCCATTTATTCCCGGCCAGTTTCTCGATCATGCTGGTAAACAGCTTTTGACTGGCCTCATCCACCTCGATCTTGAAGCCTTCTTCCTCGAACAGCTGCGCCGTGGCGGTTTGCGCGTGACCTTCTTGCAGCAGCACGTCGAGTTTGGACAGGCACATGTAGCGGCCACGGCCCTTGGCCAGGGCAAAGCTGAAGTTCAGGCCGCTGTTGCGCATCAGGTCCGGCAGGTCCTTGTAGACGATCTGTTCCTGCAAGGCCACGGTGGCGGTGGCAATCACCAGGCGCTTTCCGGCGGCCTTGGCGGTGGGGATGGCGGCCAGGCTGTAGGCCACGGTTTTACCCGTGCCGGTGCCGGCTTCAACCGCCACCACGGCAGGCTCGCCGTCGCGCCGGCCTTCGTCGTCGGTGTCGATGTCCCCGAGGACCTTGGCCACTTCGGCGATCATCAGGCGCTGGCCATAACGCGGCTTCAAGCCCTTGGCTTCGAGAAAACGCGAGTAGGCGCCCTGGATCGTGGTTTTGAGTTCAGTGCTGATCATGAATAGTCGGGCGCAAAAAACGCTGGATAAATTTTCAGTGGTTCGGATCGGCGGCTATCATACCCCGCTAATGAATCCCGCGCAGAACGGAGTACCACGATGACCGTCTTTAGCCTCGCTTACACCCTGCATGTATTGGCCGCCCTGGTCTGGGTCGGCGGTATGTTTTTCGCCTGGATGATCCTGCGACCCGCCGCAATGGCGGCACTTGAAGGCCCTGCCCGGCTGAAACTCTGGGTGAATGTGTTTCAACGTTTTTTCGTATGGGTGTGGGTGGCCGTGCTGGTTTTGCCGATCAGCGGTGTGGGCCTGTTGCAGCTGCGCTTCAGCGGTTTTGAAACCGCGCCGCGTTATGTGCAGGTGATGATGGGCTTGTATCTGGTGATGACGGCGCTGTTTATCCGCATCCAAGCGCTGAAATTACCTGAGCTGCGCACGGCCGTAGCGGCGCAAGACTGGCCCGCCGGTGCGGCGGCACTGGGGCAGATCCGCCGTTTGGTGGGGATCAATTTGATCGTGGGGCTGGTGGTAGTGGCGGTGGCGTCGGCTCGCCCGATGTTCTGACGCGGCCTGTATCGCCCCGCTCCCCCACGCTGATGGCTTTTGTGTGGGAGCGGGTTCGCTTACAGCCGTTGGATGGTCAGGGCACCCGCTGGCCCGACTGGGCCCGGCTGGCCTTCAAGGCCGGGGCGGCCTTTTTCGCCGCCGTCGGCGCGGTACACCACACAGCCCTTGGACTGCCCGCCCCGGCCCGGCTTGCCCGCCGTGCCCGCCAGGCCACCGGCACCGCCGTCGACCCAGACCTTGATCTGCTCGCTCGGGTAATCCTGCGGCAACTCGACACGCACCTGCGCCCCGGCGGCGCCCGGCAAGCCATCACCGCCGTTGTCGCCATTGGCACCGCGCCCGGCCGAGCCCCAGGTGCAGCCCGGGTCCACGCCATTGGCGCCATCAAGGCCTGCATACCCTTGCGCACCGGCACCGCCGCGGGCGTCCACCGACAGGGTTTCAGCGGTCAGCGCATTGATGCGAAGCGTGAGGTCACGGCCCGGCTTGGCCGGTTTTTCGTGGGTGCCCGGGGCGCCACGGGAGGTGATCTGGCTGCCATGCTCCAACTGCGCCTGGCCCACCAGCAATTGCAGCGGGGCGGCGGCCGGCACAATGGCGATACGCGCCTCACGGCCCAGGTGCAATTGGTCCACGGTCAGTTGAGTGACTGTGGCGGGCACCAGCAAGGTGCCGTAGTCGGCCACGTCCAGGCGCTCGAGCTGCAACACGCCGGGGCTGCTGGGCAAGCGCATCAAGGAGTTGGTTTCGACGTTGATGCTCTGGGCCAGGGCAACGGGGCTGACCAACAAGGCCAATAAAAACACCTTACGCATGATTGGCTTCCTTGTTTAATTCATCAACGGCAACGGGGGCGAACAGGCTGCGCACGTGAAACATGCCGACCAGCAGGATCTGCAAACGATCAAGCCAGGGATGGGCACGGTGTTTAAGGCTGCCGTTGAACAACAGCAACTCCAGCAAATGGGTCAGAAACAACAAGCTGCCCGCCAGATTGACCAACAGGTGAAACGGATTGACCAGTGGGGCGAACAGATTGACCACCACCACGACCCAAAATAACAACGTGAGTAACTTCCCCACCCCCCAAAACACCTTCATGCCGCCTGCTCCCCTGACCCATTATTCTTTGGGCGAACAGTAACGACTTCTACGGGCGATTGGCCAGTGAAGGTGAAAAAAATAGACAAAGTGGCCCCTGGTTGTTCCCCAGGGGCCGGGAGGGATGAATCAGCGGTTGATCTGGATTTCCACGCGGCGGTTCAGCGCGCGGCCCTCGGCGGTTTTGTTATCGGCCACGGGATGGGTTTCCCCGGCACCGGTCACCGAGACAACACTGCTGCGCGCAATCCCTTGGCTGACCAGATAGTCGACCACCGACCGGGCGCGTTTTTCCGACAGTTTCTGGTTGTAGGCATCTTTTCCTACGCTGTCGGTATGCCCGCTGACCCGCAACTGCGCACTTGAGGCTTCCTGCTTGAGGCGGGTGACGATGGTGTCGAGCTTGGTTTTGTCGGCCGGGGTCAGGCGTGCAGAGTCGAATTCAAAATGCACGTCACGGATCACGATGGTTTCTTCCTTGACCACCACCACTTCTTCCACCACGGCAGGCGCAGCGGCCGGTGGGCAACCATCGGCATCGACCGGCACGCCTTTAGGGGTGCCTGGGCACTTGTCGCGGCTGTCTGGCACGCCGTCGCCGTCTTCATCGCCATCGCCATGCACCCAGCAATAGGCGCCAGCCAGCGTGCCGATCAGCAGCGCGCCGCCGCCTGCGTACGCCGTGCTTTCAGTGGCGCCAATGGCGGCGCCGGTCACACCACCGACAGCGGCACAGGTGGGCCAATCGCTTTTTTGCAAGCCTGCGCAACCTGTCAATACTCCGGTTAGCAGAACCAAGGGTAAAGCTGTCCGCATGATGCTCATTTGATTTCTCCTGAGGGGGATCGGCCACCGGCCGATGGGTGGAGTAAAGCCCCACCTTTTCATCCGCGCCAGCCCGTTTCACCCCGTATTCATTGGGTTTCGCGGTTTATTCACGCCGCCCGCTCTAGGCCCGCACGCTCAGGCAGGCTAGTCTTTACAGTTCTGATGCGAGGATCTGTGATGACCGCCGGTATTTCTTCCCGTACGCCCCAGCAAGCGCTTGCCGCCTTGCTGGATCTTCACGCGCCCAAACGCCTGCTGGTAATGGGCGCCAGCCAGTTTCCTGCGCTGGATGCATTCAAACAGGCGCACCCGGACACCGTCGTGGCCTTCGCCGCCCCCGGCCCCTTGCCCGCCGAGCTTGCGGCGCAGCGTTTTGATCTGGCGCTGGTGGTGGACTGCCTGGAGCACCTGTCAAAACCGGCAGGCCTGACTCTGCTGGGCGGCGTGCGCAACCTCAACGCCAGCCGGATCGCGGTGCTGGTGGACCTGGCCGCCTGTGGCTGGAAAGACACCGACTTCTTCTCCCTGGCGCTGCAAGCCAGCGAGGGGTTCAAGCGCGACACCCAGGTACTGACGCTGTTTACCTATGATCTGCTTGACTACAAACAGGTGCCGGACTGGCTGAACGCCCGCTTCTGGGCCAACCCGGAAAACTTCGGAAAGTATTGGTGGTAACCCGATGAGCCCATCCATTTGCCCGTGCGGCAGCGGCAACCTGCTGGACGCCTGCTGCGGCCATTATCACACCGGCCACCCGGCTCCCTGCGCCGACGCCCTGATGCGCTCGCGCTACAGCGCCTACGTGCTGGGCCTGGTGGACTACCTGGTGGCAACCACCGTGCCCGCGCAACAAGCGGGCCTGGACACCGCCGCCATCGGCGCCTGGAGCGCGCAAAGCACCTGGCTTGGGCTGGAGGTGGAAAGCTGCGAGGTGTTCGGTGGCCAGCCCGAACATGCCTTCGTGACATTCATCGCCCGCTGGCATGACAGCACCGGCGAACACAGCCACAAGGAGCGTTCATCGTTCGTACAACATGCCGGGCGCTGGTACTTCATCGACCCCACCGTCGAGCTGAAAACCGGCCGCAACGACCCGTGCCTGTGCGGCAGTGCGCAAAAATACAAGAAGTGCTGCGCAGGCTACCTCTGATTTTGGTTGCCACCGGGCAGGCTCGCACTTGCTATGCTGAAACTTCACACGGAGTAATGGCATGGTTTTTCTGGCACGACGATTCAGGACTTACAGCTTTCTGCTGGCGTTGACGCTTGGGCTCTCGGGGTGTGCGTCATGGTTTGCCGACGATGCGCCCGCCCCCCAAGTCAGCCTGGTCAAGGTCGAGCCCACGCGGATCAAGCTGCTTGAGCAAAAATTCAAACTGTACTTTCGGGTCGACAACCGCAGTGACGACGACCTGACCGTACGCGGCCTGATCTACAAGGTCACCTTGAGCGACTTGTTGCTCACCGAAGGCGAGTCCAGCGACTGGCTCACCGTGCCGCCGCACAGCCATGCGTTTTTCAAGGTGTCGGTGCGCACCAACCTGTGGCCACAGGTGCGTGATGTGGTGAGCATGCTGAAAAACCCCAGCCTGCCCGTGCCGTATCGGCTGGAGGGCGCCTTGAAAACCGGATTATTCATCGGTAACAACGTGCACGTGGCCCGCAATGGCGAGATAATCCCCGGCGATTTTATTCCGGAGCGACATCAATGACCCAGCAACCCCATGTCCATGGTCCTGACTGCAACCACGATCACGATCACCATGATCACGACCACGGCCATGTCCACGGCCCGCACTGCAACCATGCTCACCAGGAGCCCGTGCGCAACGCCCTGAAAGACGTTGGCCGCAACGACCCTTGCCCTTGCGGCAGCGACAAGAAATTCAAGAAGTGCCACGGGGCCTGAGCGACCGATCGGTAGCGCTCACCCAAGGCCGGGCTCATCCAGACATGAGCCCGCGTTGACGGCCCTCGCGGGCGTGCCCGCGACGGCCTCACCATCTACGCAAAAGCCCAGCCCTCTATCGACCTAAACCTTGCGCTGAAACTGCAGCGTGACCTCCAGGCCCCCACCCTCCCGATTACTCAACGCCAACCGTCCGTCATGCGCCGTGGCAATCGTATGGGCGATGCTCAACCCCAGGCCATACCCGCCCGTTTCAGCATTGCGTGACCCCTCCACCCGGTAGAACGGCTCCATCACCTGCGCCAACTGCTGCGCCGGAATACCCGGGCCCCGGTCGCTGATGACAATTTTCAGGCTGTCGGGCTTGTCTTCGACCCGCACCACCACGTCGCAGCCATAGCGCACGGCGTTTTCCAGCAGGTTCTGCACACAGCGCTTGAGACTGCGGGCGTACCCCGGCAAGGGTTGTTTCGCGCGGCCTTCAAGGGTGACGGTTTCGCCCACGTCTTCCAGGTCGGCCTGCAGGCTTTGCAGCAAGGCGTTGATGTCGATGTTTTGCCGCGTTTCGTTGATCTCGCCACTGCTGACAAAATCCAGCGTGCTGGACACCATGTGTTCCATTTCTTCAAGGTCGCTGCGAAAACGCTCCTTGGTGCGGTTGTCATCGAGCATCTCGGTGCGCAGCCGCAAGCGGGTAATCGGTGAGCGCAGGTCGTGGGAAATGGCCGCAAGAAAACGCGTGCGCTCGGCGATGTTGGCGATCAAGCGCTGCTGCATCGCATTAAAGGCCTGGGCGGCGCGGCGCACTTCCGTGGGGCCGGTGAGTTTCAGCGGCGGCCGCTGAATGTCCCGCCCCAGGGCCTCGGCGGCTTTGGTCAGGGCATTGAGCGGGCGGATCGCCAGGCGCACCGCCACCAGTGCAATGATCACCAGCACCAGCACCCGCAACAGGTAGATACGCATCACATAGTCAAACAGCAGGTCCAGCGGCGACGTGCTGGTCCAGCCCTGCTCCTCGATGGCTTCGACTTGCAACCAGCGCCCGTCGGGCAAGCGCAGGTCGAGCAGGAACTGGCCCTGCACGGGGCTGGCGCCGAGCAGGGTCGACAGCCCGGCGCTTTGGCCCTCGGCGTCCAGCAACGACAGGCTCAGCAGGTGCAAATGCTGGCTGTAGCCGGTTTTCTCCAAAAGCACCTTGTTCAGCAGCCGCTCCGTGGCCCGGTCGCTGACGCTGATACTGCTGGGCACGTCGCTGGCCTGGTCGCTCAGGGTCAGGTGAAAGCGCGGGGTGTCGAGCAGTTTGATCAATTGGTCGGCCTGCTGCGGATCGCTGTGCACCAGGCGCACCACGTCCGCCAGGCGCGTGGCGATCAGCCGACTGGGAATTTCCAGCACCTGCCCGTGGCGCATGTCGTACCAGATACTGCTGGTCAACGCCTGCGCGGCCAGCATACCGCCCACCAGGATCAGCACCAGGCGCCCGAACAGCGAACGCGGCAGCAGTCTCACGAGCCCGCCACCACGTCGTCGGCCGTCAGCATGTAACCCTCGTTGCGCACGGTCTTGATCAGCGCCGCTGGCAGTTGCGAGCGCAGGCGGCTGACGCACACATCAATGGAACGGTCGAACGGCGTGCTGTCCTTGTCAAACACGTGGTTGAGCAGGAAGTCCCGGCTTAAGGGGCGGTTGGGGTGCTGCAACAGCAGGCGTAACACGCGGTAATCGGAATTGCCCAGGCTCACCACCACGCCCTCCGGGGAGAGCAATTGCCGCGCGCGGGTGTCCAGTTGCCAGCCGGCAAAGCGGATACTCGGCGACTCGTCCAACCGCGCCCGGTCGGGAAAACTCTGCACCCGGCGCAACACCACCTTGATGCGCACCAACAATTCGCGTGGGTCGAAGGGCTTGGGCAGGTAATCGTCGGCGCCGATTTCCAGGCCCACGATGCGGTCGATCAGCGAGCCCTTGGCGGTGAGCATGATCACCGGCGTGTTGGAACTCACCCGCAGCTCGCGGCACAGGCTCAGGCCGTCCTCGCCGGGCAGCATCACGTCCAGCACTATCAGGTCGATCACGTTGAGCTCAAGGCGCCGGCGCATTTCCTTGCCGTCGCAGGCGGCGGACACCTGAAAACCCGCATCGCTCAGGTACTCGCACAACAGTTGGCGGATTTGCGGGTCGTCATCGACGATCAGCAGGTGGTCTTGCTTGGCCATGGGCATTCGATCCGAAACTCAAAACGCTAGGAGATAGCCGAAAGTTCAGCCAGGAATACGCGCAAATGTAATGGAATGTTGTGGGAAACCCTAATCACGCACCACCAATACAAAGCCACGGCATGGCGGCGGTAAGCGGTCTTTAGACTACCGAATCTAAATGAGATTAATTGTAATTTAGCTCAGGTCACCTCGCATGCCATTGCCTACACCCCGCGCCCTTTCGCTGCAAACGACCCTTGCGCCGATGTTCGGCCTGCTCGCCGCCGGCAGCCTCGCCCCCACCGCCTGGGCCGATACCCCGGCGCCCGTTTCGAACGATTCGGCGCTGAGCCTGCCGGCCATCAAGGTCGATGGCGAAGCGACGTCCACCTACAAAGTGGACCGGGTCACCTCGGCTAAAATCAGCCAGCCGCTGCTGGATGCGCCGCAAAGCATCACCATCGTGCCCCAGCAGGTGCTCAAGGAGCAGAACGCCCAGACCCTGCAGGAAGTGCTGCGCAACGTGCCGGGCATCACGTTTATGTCCGGCGAGGGCAATCTGGGCTGGGGCGACCTGTTTTCGATTCGCGGCTTTTCTTCGGAGCAGAGCCTGACCGTCGATGGCGTGCGCGATGCGGGCCAGTCGACCCGTACCGACACGTTCAACCTGCAACAGGCCGAAGTGTTCAAGGGCACTGGTTCCATCGAGTCCGGTGTGTCGGCCGTTGGCGGCAGCGTGAACCTGGTGAGTAAAGAAGCGCACCTGGGCGATGCCAACAAAATTGCCGCGGGCGTGGGCACTGACAGTTATCGCCGCCTCACCGGCGACTTCAACAAACAGTTGAACGACACCACGGCCCTGCGCGTCAACGTGATGAAGCACTACAACCAGGTGGCCGAACGCGACGACGTGGACTACGACCGCTGGGGCCTCGCCACCTCCCTGGGCCTGGGCCTGGGCACCGACACCCGGGTGTTCATCGACACCTTCTACCAGAAGGACGACAACACCCCCGACGGCGGCGTGCCGATCCAGCGTGGCACTGACGGCCACCGCATGCCCGGCGTCAAGCGCTCCAACTGGTACGGCGATTCAAGCCTGTACACCCAACAGACCAAGACCACCTCGTTCACCGCCAAGGTCGAGCACGACTTTGCCTGGAACGACGCCACCCTGCGCAACCAGACCCGCTGGGAGCGCACCGACAACTTCGCCGTGCTGTCCCCGGCGCGGTTCTTTGCGGCCAACGCCGACGGCTCGAAAAACTGCACCGGCACCCGCTGTGCGACCTTGGGCTATACCGGCGTAGGACCGCTGATCCAAGTGCCCGACAGCACCGTAAAGGCCTACCCCGGCTACACCAATAACGGCAACACCCAGTACGGCATCCTGCGCGGCAGCGACTTTGGCCAGTCCACCCGCTACACCATCCTCGACAACCAGACCGACTTCAGCTTCACCCTCAATACCGGCAGCTTTTCCCATGCCATCGTCAGCGGCCTGGAGTTCTACCACGAGACGTACGGCGGCCTGAAACGCAACGCCGAAGTGCCGGCCGGCGACCTGTTCTTCGACATGAGCGACCCCAGCCACAGCTTTGCCAGCACCTACGTGACCAAAGGCGAAGGCCAGCCGCGCTCGGTGATCGACAACGCCGGTGTCTACCTGGGCGACACCATCACCCTGAACGATCAGTGGCAAGTGCTCGGTTCCCTGCGCTACGACCAATGGGACGCCGACACCACCCAGCGCGGCCAGGCCAAAATCAGCAGCAGCGACGGCGCCGTCAGCGGACGCGTCGGCGCGGTGTACAAGCCGTTGCCTAACGGCAGCATCTATGTGTCCTACAGCGAAGCGGCGCAGCCGTCGGCGTTGGGCGCGTCCACCAACAACCAGATCTTCGGCTCCGCGAGCACCAGCAACTACAGCCCGGCCAAGTCCAAGACCTATGAGATCGGCACCAAGTGGGACATCGCCCACGACCTGTTGAACGTCACGGCGGCGATCTTTCGCACCGAGCTGGACAACTCCTGGGAATACCAGGACGGCGAAGCCGCCCCGGTTCGCGCCCTGCCCGCCAAGCGTGTAGACGGCGTGGAGCTGGGCGTGCAGGGCAACGTCAATGACCGCTGGACCCTGTACGGTGGCTTCTCGGCGCTCAAGAGCACCCAGACCAAAGGCGTCAACAAAGGCGAGGAAGCCAAGAACGTTCCCGACCTGACCGCCAACCTGTGGACCACCTACGCGTTCACCGACAAGCTGAGCCTCAGCTACGGCGAGCAATACGTGGGCCGCCGCCGCTACAGCGACAACAAATACGTGGGCGGCTTGAACAACAACAGCAGCTACGCCAACGGCCCGTCCGGGGTGTTCGCCATCTACACCCGCGACCACGAAAAGGCCCCGGGCTACTGGCTGAGCAACGTGGCCGCGCAGTACAAGGTCACGCCGCAAACCACGGTCAACCTCAACCTCAACAACGTGTTCAACAAGTTCTACTACAGCCAGATCGGCTCCTCGCTGGACGGCTTCCAGCTGTACGGCATCCCCGGTGCCGGGCGCACGCTCACGGCCAGTGTCGACTATGAGTTCTGAGCCGTGCTGATCGAAATCCCCAACCTGCTCAGCCCCGCCGAGGTGCAAAGCACCGTGGCCAGCTTGCTCGCCCAACCGTGGGTAGATGGCAAGGTGACGGCCGGGCAGCGTTCGGCCATGGCGAAAAACAACCGGCAGCTGTCGGAGGATTCACCAGTGGCTATCCGCCTCGGTGAGCAGATTCTCTCGCGGCTGTCGGACAACGCGCTGTTCATGTCCGCCGCCCTGCCCAAGAAGATCTACCCGCCGCTGTTCAACCGCTACAGCGGCGGCGAGGCGTTCGACTGGCATATCGACAACGCCATTCGCGGCCTCAAGGGCGTGCGCGAGCGTGTGCGCACTGACATTTCCGCCACCTTGTTTCTGGCTGACCCGGCCAGCTACGACGGCGGCGAACTGGTGATTGGCGACACCTTTGGCGAACACCGCGTGAAATTGCCCGCCGGGCACCTGGTGATCTACCCGGGCAGCAGCCTGCACAAGATCAACCCGGTGACCCGCGGCGAGCGCCTCGCCAGTTTCTTCTGGATCGAAAGCCTGGTGCGCGAAGACAGCCAGCGCCAGTTGTTGCTGGACATGGACGTGGCGATTCAACGCCTCACCGCGCAACAGGCCGACGCCCACGCGCTGCTGCAATTGAGCGGCGCCTACCACAACCTTTTGCGGCGCTGGAGCGATGTCTGATGCGCCGCCTTCACCTGGAGTTCTCGCCATGTTGAAACCCCGTAACGTATTCAAGCTCGGCGCGCTGCTGGCCCTGCTGATGCTCGGTCACGCCGAAAGCGCCGCCGCCCATGACGTCACCGACGTGCTGGGGCGCACCGTGGACGTACCGGAAAATGTCACCCGTGTGGTGCTCGGCGAAGGTCGCCTGATTTCGGCGTTTGCCTTGCTGGACAAAGACGCGCCGTTCCAGCGCATCGTCGGCTGGCAAAACGACTTGAAACTGCTGGACGCCCACACCTACAACGCCTACGTGGCGAAATTCCCCACGGTCAAAGACATCCCGCTGATCGGCCAGGCGTCCGAGCAAAGCGTGAGCGCCGAGCAAATCCTCTCGCTCAAGCCGGACCTGGCGGTGTTCAGTATTTCCGGGCACGGGCCTACCGAGCACAGCCCGGTGGCCGACGTGCTGGCCAAGGCGGGCGTGCCGGTGCTGTTTGTCGACTTTCGCCTCAACCCGGTGCAAGGCACCCACACCAGCATGACCGCGCTGGGCCAGGCCCTGGGCCGGGAAACCCAGGCCAAGGCTTTCCTGGACTTTTATGACCGCCACATCAAAGTGATCAGCGACGCCGTCGCCACCCTGCCCGCAGGCCCGCGCCCCAGCGTGTTCCTGGAACTGCTGGCCGGTGCCTGGCAGGCGCCGGGGCACACCACCGGCAAGAGCGGCATGGGTGAGGTGATCAAGCTGGTCGGCGGGCGCAACATCGCCGCCGACGTGGTGCCGGGCGCGCTGGGGGACATCAGTGTCGAGTACGCCTTGAAGGCGGACCCGGATGTGTACGTGGCCACCGGCAACCACAAACCCGGCCTGATCCTGGGCGCGGGCGTGGCCGAGGCGGATGCGCGAGCGGCGTTTGACCAGGTCCTGGCGCGGCCGGAGTTTGCCAACCTTCGGGCGATCCGTGAGGGCAATTCCCACGGGTTGTGGCATGACTTCTACAACTCGCCGTACAACTTGCTGGCCATCGAATCGTTGGCTAAATGGGTGCACCCGGCGTTGTTCGCCAAGCTGGACCCGCAGGCCACCATGGACGCGATGAACCAGCAGTTCCTCGGCATGCCGCTGCAGGGCGCGTACTGGATCGACAGCCAGGCGAAGTAACTCAGGCCGCCCTGCCGAAACACGGTAGAGGGGGGAACGGGCTTGCCCGCTCCCCCCTTTGGATTTTCATTGTATTGAACGGCGTGGAGCGTCATGACCACTCACACCCTCGACCTTGCCACCGCCAGCCACGGCTACCGCCGCCTGCTGGCCCGGCGCTGCTGGCTGCTGGCGCTGATGGGCGCCGCGCTGGTCGGCGCGATCCTCGTCGACCTGGCCAGCGGCCCGTCCGGCATGGGCCTGGGCGCCCTGCTCGACGGCCTGCTGCACCCGGCCCTGCTGAGTGCCACCGACAAGGTGATCATCTGGAACGTGCGCCTGCCCTACGCGCTGATGGCCGTGCTGGTGGGCTGCGCGTTGTCCCTGGCGGGCGCCGAGATGCAGGCGATCCTCAATAACCCGCTGGCCAGTCCGTTCACCCTGGGGGTGTCATCGGCCGCAGCGCTGGGCGCCTCGCTGGTGATTGTGTTTCCGGTGACCACCCTGTGGCTGTCGGCCAACAGCGCCATCTCGCTGTCGGCCTTTGTGTTCGCCGCCGCCTCGGTGTTTTTGCTGCAAGCCATGTCCCGCCTGCGCGGCGCCGGGGTGGAAAGCCTGGTGCTGTTCGGCATTGCGCTGGTGTTCAGCTGCAACGCGGTGGTGGCGCTGCTGCAACTGGTGGCCACCGAAGACGTGCTGCAACAACTGGTGTTCTGGACCCTGGGCAGCGTGACCCGCGCCAACTGGGACAAACTCGGCATTCTTGCGCTGGTGGTGGCCGTGGTGATGCCCTTCTCCTTTGCCGCCGCCCCGCGCCTGACCCTGCTGCGCATGGGTGAAGACCGTGCACAGAGCTTTGGCGTGGACGTGAAGCGCTTGCGGTTTTTCTCGTTGCTGCGCATCAGCCTGTTGTCGGCCACCGCCGTGGCCTTTGTGGGCACCATCGGATTTATCGGCCTGGTCGGTCCGCATATCGCACGGATTCTGGTGGGCGAAGACCAGCGCTTCCTGCTGCCAGCCAGCGCGATGGTCGGCGCATTGCTGCTGTCGCTGTCGTCTATCGCCAGCAAAATGATCATGCCGGGGGTGATTGTGCCGGTGGGTATCGTGACCGCCTTGGTGGGTGTGCCGATTTTTGTGGTGCTGGTGTTCAAGCGCGGGAGGCAGTTATGAGTCAGGGGTTGTCGATTTCCAACGCCAACGTCAGTTACGGGCGCCGGCAGATTGTCCACGACTTGAGCCTGCCGCCCCTGCCCCACGGCAGCCTCACGGCATTGATCGGCCCCAACGGGGCGGGCAAGTCCACCTTGCTGCGCGCCGTGGCGGGGCTGGAAAAGATGCAAGGCGTGGTCAGGCTGGGCAATGTGGACCTGACGAAAATGTCCGTCGCCGAACGCGCCCGCCGCGTGACCTACATGCCGCAGAACCTGCCGCCGGGCCTGGGCCTGAGCGTGATGGAAAGCGTGATCGCGGCGCTGCGGGTGGCCAATGTCGATGGCATCCCGCTGTCGGGCGAGGCGTGTCTGCGCGAAGGTT
The DNA here is from genome assembly GCF_054071325.1 of Pseudomonas sp. SDO5215_S409. Lineage (NCBI taxonomy): Bacteria > Pseudomonadati > Pseudomonadota > Gammaproteobacteria > Pseudomonadales > Pseudomonadaceae > Pseudomonas > Pseudomonas sp. SDO5215_S409. Next base: position 30,404 of record NZ_JBSVWN010000005.1, read on the forward strand.
TCGAGGCGTTGCAGCGTATTGGCATCACCCACTTGGCGGACCAATTGCTCAGCACGCTGTCGGGCGGCCAGCGGCAACTGGTGAGCCTGGCGCAACTGATCGCCCGCCGTCCGCAAGTGATGCTGCTGGACGAACCCACCAGCGCGCTGGATTTGAACTATCAGCTCAAAGTGATGGACTGCGTGCGTGGCCTGGTGCGCGAACACAACCTGATTGCGGTGGTGGTGCTGCACGACATCAACCTGGCCGCCCGCTACGCCGACCACCTGGCCGTGCTGCGCCAGGGCCGGTTGTTTGCCTGTGGCGCGGCAGATGAGGTGCTGGCCCCGCAGCTGTTTGCCCAGGTGTATGGCGTGAACGTGCGGATCGAGCGGTGCTCGCAGCAGACGCTGCAGGTGTTGGTGGACGGGGCCTGCTAAAAAGCGGTGCGCCGGGGGCGGTGGCCCATTGAATTCTTGCCGGGCGAACACTACCTCTAGTGGCAGGCATCCATTCAAGCATCCCCCTCTGGAGCGCTTCATGATCGACCTGTATTACTGGACCACACCCAACGGTCACAAGATTTCCCTGTTCCTGGAAGAAGCGGGCCTTACGTACACGGTGCACCCGGTCAATATCGGCCAGGGCGACCAGTTCAAGCCCGACTTCCTGAAAATCGCGCCCAACAACCGCATCCCCGCCATCGTCGATCACCACCCGACCGACGGTGGCGCGCCGATTTCGCTGTTTGAATCCGGCGCCATCTTGTTGTACCTCGCGGAAAAAACCGGCCAGTTCATCCCCCAAGACCTGCGCGGTCGCCAGGAAGCGCTGCAATGGCTGTTCTGGCAAATGGGCGGCCTGGGCCCGATGGCCGGGCAGAACCACCACTTCAGCCTGTTCGCGCCGGAAAAAATCCCCTACGCCATTAAACGCTACGTCGATGAAACCGCCCGCCTGTACGGGGTGCTGGACCGCCGCCTGGCCGACCGCGCCTTTGTCGCCGGGGATGACTACAGCATTGCCGACATGGCGATCTACCCGTGGATTGCTTCCCACGAGCGCCAGGGTCAGAACCTTGCCGACTTCCCACACGTGCAACGCTGGTTTAACCACATCCAGCAACGCCCGGCGACGGTCAGGGCCTACGCGCTGGTGCAGCAGGTCAACCCGCCCAAACCTTAAGCCTGCGCTCGCTCCCACCCTCGTGTGGGAGCGATCACCGCAAATAAGCCGCGCCTCCTGCTTGCGTCGTTTCACCGCGCTCACTAACGTAGCGCCTTTACTGACGCCACCCCCGCAGGAGCTTTGCCATGGCCTCGCCAGCCCTCTCACATTTTTTCCCCCGGTTGGGCGTTGCCGCGGCAGTGGCTTTGGGCCTGGCCGGTTGCCAGTCGCTGGGCAACCAGGACACCTTGCCCCCTGTCTCCGGCGTGCAGCCCCTCAAGGGCCTGGCGCAAAACGTGTCCGTGCGTCGCAACAGCCAGGGCATCGCGCTGATCGAGAGCAACACGTTCCATGACGCGCTGTTTTCCCTGGGCTATGTGCACGCCAGCGACCGCATCACCCAGATGGTCACCCTGCGCTTGCTGGCCCAGGGCCGCCTGGCCGAGATGTCCGGGCCGGACGTACTGGACGTGGACCGCTTCATGCGGGCAGTCAACCTGAAAAAAAGCGCCGGCGAGCTGTACAACGCCTCGTCGCCGCGCCTCAAGCGTTTTTTTGAGGTGTACGCACGCGGCGTCAACGCCTACCTGTTCCGCTACCGCGACAAGCTGCCCGCAGACCTAGCCCAGACCGGCTACAAGCCCGAGTACTGGAAGCCGGAAGATTCGGCGCTGCTGTTTTGCCTGCTGAACTTCAGTGAGTCCACCAACCTTCAGCAAGAGCTGTCTGCGCTGGTGCTGGCGCAAAAGGTCGGCGCCGACAAACTCGCCTGGCTCACCCCAAGCTACCCGGACGAGCCGCTGCCGGTGGCCGAGGCCGACAAGCTCAAGGGCGTCAACCTGAGCCAGATCCCGGGCCTCGCCGCGCTCAATACCGTCAACGAACACCTGGGCACCCTCAATACGCTGGGGGTTTCCAGCTCAAGCAACTGGGCGATTGCACCGCAGCGCAGCCGCTTGAACAAAAGCCTGATGGCCAACGACTTGTCCACCTCGATGCAGGCCCCGTCGCTGTGGAACTACGTGCAGATCCGCGCGCCCAAATACCAGGCGGCGGGGGTGTCGATTGCCGGGTTGCCGACGCTGCTGTCGGGGTTCAACGGCAAGGTGGCCTGGAGCATGAGCCAAGTGTCGGGCGACACCCAGGACCTGTTCCTGGAGAAGGTCAAGCGCCAGGGCAGCGCGCTCTACTACGAAAACAACGGCAAGTGGGTGCCGGCCATCGTGCGTAACGAAACCTACTTCGCCAAGGGCCAGCGGCCGATTCGTGAAGCGGTGTACGAAACGCGCCACGGGCCACTGCTCAACAGTGCCCAGTCGCTCAACAGCGGCTATGGCCTGGCGTTGCAGACCGCCGACCTCAAGGACGACAAGAGCCTGGACGCGTTCTTTGACCTGTCCCGCGCCCAAAACGCCGGCAAGGCCTCGGACGCGACCCGCGAGATCCGCGCCATTGCCCTGAACATGATCTTTGCCGACGCCAGCAGCATTGGCTGGCAAGTCACCGGGCGTTTTCCGAACCGTCGTGAAGGCGAAGGCCTGCTGCCCTCCCCCGGCTGGGACGGGCGGTTCGACTGGGACGGCTACGCCGACGCCATGCTGCACCCTTACGATCAGGACCCGCCGCAAGGCTGGATCGGCACCGCCAACCAGCGCACCGTGCCCCGTGGCTATGGCATGCAACTGTCCAATTCGTGGGCCGCACCGGAGCGCGCCGAACGCATCGCGCAACTGGCGGGCAGCGGCAAGCATGACACCCGCAGCCTGATCGCCATGCAATACGACCAGACCACCCCGTTCGCCGCCAAACTCAAGACCATGTTCCAGGCGCCGGGCATGACCCAGCCGCTCAAACAGGCGATTGAGGCCCTGCCCCCCGCCGAACGGGCAAAAGCCCGGGAGGCGCTGGACCGCCTGATGGCCTTTGATGGGCGCCTGTCGGCCAGCTCTGCTGACGCGGCGATGTATGAACTGTTCCTGCAAGAAAGCGCCAAGCAGATCTTCCTCGACGAGCTGGGCCCGGAAAACAGCGCCACCTGGAAAGCCTTCATCGGCAACGCCAACCTGTCGTACTCGGCCCTGGCCGACCACCTGCTGGGCCGCGAAGACAGCCCGTTCTGGAACGACGCGCGCACCCAGCAGAAAACCGACAAACCGGCGATTCTGGCGCGCAGCCTCGCGGCCGCCATCACCGCAGGCGACAGCCAGCTGGGCGCTGATCACAAGGCCTGGCAGTGGGGCAAGTTGCACAGCTACACCTGGAAAGACGCCAGCGGCAAGACCCTGCGCGGGCCACTGGCGGCGGGCGGCGACCACAACACGCTCAACAGCGCGCCGTACAACTGGGGCCAGAGTTTTGACACCACCCAGGTGCCGGCCCTGCGCATGATCGTCGACTTCGCCCAGGTGGAGCCGATGATGGGGCAGATCGGCATCGGCCAGTCGGGCAACCCGGCCAGCCCGCACTACCTCAACGGCATCAACCCGTGGCTGAAGGCCCAGTACCTGAGCTTCCCGATGCAGCCGCAGAACTTTGACAAGGCCTACGGCACCACCCGCCTGACCCTGGTGCCCGGCAAGTAACCCGCCCGCGGGGGCGCCAGCATGCTGGCGCCGCCCCTGGGACTTGCGCTGCTTTTTAGAACTTCTGCCCCCCGTTTCGCCTCATAACTGACAAGCCCACTTCCCCGGTGCCAGCCATGGACCTTGTCATCGCCCGCCCCGAAGGCCTCTATTGCACGGCCGGTGATTTCTACATCGACCCCTGGCGCCCGGTGGAACGCGCGGTCATCACCCATGCCCATGGCGATCATGCCCGCACCGGCAACCAGCATTACCTGGCCGCCGCGCCCGGCGAGGGCATCCTGCGTTCCCGGCTAGGCCAGGACATCAACCTGCAAACCCTGGCCTACGGCGAACAACTGCTGCACCACGGCGTGACACTGAGCTTTCACCCGGCGGGCCACGTGCTCGGCTCGGCGCAGGTGCGCCTGGAATACCAGGGCGAAGTCTGGGTGGCTTCCGGCGACTACAAAGTCGAGCCCGACGGCACCTGTGCCCCGTTCGAGCCGGTGCGTTGCCACACCTTTATCACGGAATCCACCTTTGGCCTGCCGATCTACCGCTGGCAGCCCCAGGCGCAGATTTTTGCCGGGATCAACGACTGGTGGCAGGCCAACAGCGCGGCGGGCAAGGCCAGCGTGTTGTTCTGTTATTCGTTCGGCAAGGCCCAGCGGATCCTGCACGGCATCGACGCCAGCATCGGCCCCATCCTCAGCCACGGCGCGGTCGAGCCACTGAACCGGGTGTACCGCGAGGCGGGCATCTATATTCCCGACACCCTTTATGCAGGCGACATCCAAAAGACCGACCCGCTCCTGCGCCAGGCCCTGATCATCGCCCCGCCGTCCGCCGGGGGCAGCAGCTGGATCCGCCGCTTTGGCGACTACAGCGACGCCTTCGCCAGCGGCTGGATGCGCCTGCGCGGTACCCGGCGGCGGCGCGGCGTGGACCGGGGTTTTGTGCTGTCGGACCACGCCGACTGGCCCGGCCTGCTGTGGGCCATTGAACAGACCGGCGCCGAACGGGTGATGGTCACCCACGGCTCCGTCGGCGTATTGGTGCGCCACCTGCAGGAAAAAGGCCTGGACGCCCGGGGGTTCACCACCGAATACGGCGACGATGAAGAGGAGGCCACGCCATGAAAGCCTTCGCCGAGCTGTACGCCAACCTCGACGCCACCACGTCGAGCAACGCCAAACTCGCCGCGCTGCAAGCCTACTTCCTCCAGGCGCCGCCGCAGGACGCGGCCTGGGCGGTGTACTTTTTGTCGGGCGGGCGGCCTCGGCAATTGGTGCCGACAAAACTTTTAAGGGACATGGCCACCGAAGCGGCCGGCATCGCGCCCTGGCTGTTCGAGGAGAGCTATCAGTCGGTGGGGGACCTGGCGGAAACTATTTCCTTGCTACTGCCCGAATCGCCCTACACCTCCCAAGACGGCCTGGCCGTGTGGCTGGAAGAAAAGCTGCTGCCACTGCGCGGCCTGCCGCCCTCGGCACTGGCTGAACGCTTGCCTGCGCTGTGGGCGCAGTTGGACCCACCGAGCCTGATGGTGTGCATCAAACTGATCACTGGCAGTTTCCGCGTGGGCGTGTCCAAGTTGCTGGTCACGCGGGCGCTGGCGGCGATGGCAGGCCTGGACAGCAAACGCGTGGCCCAACGGCTGGTGGGCTACACCGACGTGTCCAATCGCCCTACGGCCGAAGGTTACTTAAAGTTGATCGCCGCCGAATCGGACGACGAACACGCCCAACGCGGTGGGCAGCCGTATCCGTTTTTTCTCGCCCACGGGCTGGCGCACCCTGTGGAGCAATTCGACGCGCTGATCGGTGCGCCGCACCACTGGCAGGTCGAATGGAAGTGGGACGGCATCCGCGCCCAGTTGGTCAAGCGCGACGGGCGGCTGTGGATCTGGTCCCGAGGCGAGGAGCTGGTGACCGAACGTTTCCCGGAGCTGCATGACCTGGTGCACGGCCTGCCGGATGGCACCGTGATCGACGGCGAGATCGTGGTGTGGAAGGCAGCGCCCGGCGCACTGCTGGAACAAGCCGAACCGTCGGTGCAGCCGTTCGCGCTGTTGCAACAGCGCATCGGGCGCAAGACCTTGAGCAAAAAGGTGCTGGAAGAGGCGCCCGTCGCCGTGCTGGCCTATGACCTGCTGGAACATCAAGGCCAGGATTGGCGCAGCCACCCCCAGGCCCGGCGCCGCGCCCAGCTGGAGCAGGTGATCGCGCAGTGCAACCAGCCAACCCTATTGGCCTCGCCACTGCTGAGCGGCACCGACTGGCCAGACCTTGCCCGCCAGCGGGAAGCCTCTCGCCGCCTGGGCGTGGAAGGCATGATGCTCAAGGCCCGCGACGGCCTGTACGGCGTGGGCCGCACCAAAGACATGGGCGTGTGGTGGAAATGGAAAGTCGACCCCTTCAGCGTCGACGCGGTGTTGATCTACGCCCAGCGCGGCCACGGCCGTCGCGCCAGTTTGTACAGTGACTACACGTTTGCCGTGTGGGACGGGCCGCCCGGCAGCCGTGATCGCACACTGGTGCCGTTCGCCAAGGCGTACTCGGGCCTCACGGACGAGGAAATGCGCAAGGTCGACGGGATTATCCGCAAGACCACCGTGGAAAAGTTCGGTCCGGTGAGCAGCGTGACGCCCAGCCTGGTGTTCGAGCTGGGGTTTGAAGGCATTGCGCTGTCCAAGCGGCACAAGAGCGGGATTGCGGTGCGGTTTCCGCGCATGCTGCGCTGGCGCCAGGACAAAACCGTGGACGACGCCGACAGTTTGGCCACGCTGCAGGACTTGCTCGGCTAACCTCTGCCCACGCCAAGTGAGCCCGCTTTTGAACCAAGTTGGTGCGCCGGACTTTGCATGCCCGATTTCGGGCATGGGGTAGTGGCAGATTGCTTGGATCCCACCTTTTAAAACGCTCATTCGGCACTATGGTGCAGAAATTGCTACTTGTGTAACGTCTGACGCCGTTCAGTAACAGTCTTAAACGCGCCACAAGCGCTTATCTTGGTTTCCAGGGAATACATAATGAAAAAAGCATTGCTGACCCTTTCTGCACTGGCTCTGTGCATGGCTGCGGGTGTCGCCACGGCCAAGGAATACAAGGAACTGCGTTTTGGTGTCGACCCCTCCTACGCACCGTTTGAATCCAAGGCCGCCGACGGCAGCCTGGTGGGCTTCGACATCGACTTGGGCAATGCCATCTGTACCGAGCTGAAGGTGAAGTGCAAATGGGTCGAAAGTGACTTCGACGGCATGATCCCGGGCCTCAACGCCAACAAGTTCGACGGTGTGATCTCGTCGATGACCGTCACCGAGGCGCGTCAAAAAGCCATCGATTTCTCCGAAGAGCTGTTCTCCGGCCCGACCTCGCTGGTGTTCAAAAAGGGCGCGGGTTACTCCACCCCTGAATCCCTCAAGGGCAAGACCGTGGGCTACGAGCAAGGCACCATCCAGGAAGCCTACGCCAAGGCCGTGCTGGACAAGGCCGGTGTGACCACCAAGGCCTACGCCAACCAGGACCAAGTGTACGCCGACCTGACGTCCGGCCGCCTCGACGCCTCGGTGCAGGACATGCTGCAAGCCGAACTGGGCTTTTTGAAGTCGCCAGCCGGTGCTGACTACGAAGTGAGTGGCGCCATCGACGACCCGCTGCTGCCCGCCAAAACCGCGGTCGGTATCAAAAAAGGTAACAAAGAGCTCAAGGCGCTTATCGATAAAGGTATCAAAGCGTTACACGATGATGGCACCTACGCCACTATCCAGAAAAAACACTTCGGCGACCTGAACCTGTACAGCGGTAAATAACACCGTGGCGCCCATCCCGCGATGGGCGCTTTTTTATCGCGATAGGTTGTGAATTCATGCTTGAAAATCTTTTGCAGACCCTGGGGCTCGGCGCCTTCAGCTTGAAGGGGTTTGGCCCGCTGTTGTTGCAAGGCACCTGGATGACCGTCAAGTTGTCGGTGGCGTCACTGGCCGTGAGCGTGTTGCTGGGCTTGCTCGGCGCCAGCGCCAAGCTGTCCAGCCTGCGCCTGCTGCGCGTTCCCGCTCAGGTCTACACCACGCTGATTCGGGGCATCCCGGACCTGGTGCTGATGCTGCTGATTTTCTACAGCCTGCAAATCTGGCTGACCAGCTTTACCGACTTCATGGAATGGGACTACATCGAAATCGACCCATTCGGCGCCGGGGTCATCACCCTGGGCTTTATTTACGGTGCGTACTTTACCGAGACGTTTCGCGGCGCGATCCTGGCCGTGCCACGCGGCCAGCTGGAGGCCGCCACGGCCTATGGCCTGACGCGCTGGCAGCGCTTTCGCTTCGTGACCTTCCCGCAGATGATGCGCTTTGCCCTGCCGGGCATCGGCAACAACTGGATGGTGATCCTCAAGGCCACCGCGCTGGTGTCGATCATCGGCCTGGCAGACCTGGTCAAGGCCGCCCAGGATGCGGGCAAAAGCACCTACCAACTGTTCTTTTTCCTGGTACTCGCCGCGTTGATCTACCTGTTGATCACCAGCGCGTCCAACTTTGTCCTGCGCCGCCTTGAACGCCGCTACGCCGCTGGGTCCCGGGAGGCCGTGCGATGATCGAACTCTTGCAGCAATACTGGCGCCCGTTCCTTTATAGCGACGGCCAGCACATCACCGGCCTGGCCATGACCCTGTGGCTGCTCAGCGCCTCGATCGCCATCGGCTTTGTGTTGTCGATCCCGCTGTCCATCGCCCGCGTCTCGCGCAACCGCTGGGTGCGCTGGCCGGTGCAATTTTATGCCTACCTGTTTCGCGGCACGCCGTTGTATATCCAGTTGCTGATCTGCTACACCGGCATCTACAGCATCGCGGCCGTGCGCGCGCAGCCGGTACTGGATGCGTTCTTTCGTGACGCGATGAACTGCACCCTGCTGGCCTTTGCCCTGAACACCTGCGCCTACACCACCGAGATTTTCGCCGGGGCCATCCGCAGCATGAACCACGGTGAAGTCGAGGCGGCCAAGGCCTATGGCCTGACCGGCTGGAAGCTGTACACCTACGTGATCATGCCCTCGGCCCTGCGCCGCTCGCTGCCGTATTACAGCAACGAAGTCATTTTGATGCTTCACTCGACCACGGTGGCCTTTACCGCGACGATCCCGGACATTCTCAAAGTGGCCCGGGACGCCAACTCGGCCACCTACATGACTTTCCAATCTTTCGGTATCGCTGCGCTGATTTATCTGACCGTGACCTTTGCCCTGGTCGGTCTGTTTCGTCTGGCGGAGCGCCGTTGGCTGGCCTTTCTCGGGCCCAGCCACTAAGGAGCGCGCATGCGTCATCGGACCCACGAACTGCTCGCGCCCGTGCCCGGCACGGCGCGGCAGATTCATAGCTTTCACTTTGGCCCCGAGCTTGCCGAGGGCAAGATTTATATCCAGTCGTCGCTGCATGCCGACGAATTGCCGGGCATGTTGGTGGCCTGGCATTTAAAAGCCCGCCTCAAGGAACTGGAGGCCGCCGGCCGCCTGCTGAGCGAAGTGGTGCTGGTGCCCATCGCCAACCCCACGGGGTTGGAGCAAGTGCTCATGGACGTACCCTTGGGGCGTTACGAGCTCGAAAGCGGGCAGAACTTCAATCGCCTGTTCGTCGACCTTGGCGACGAGGTGGGCAACCAGGTCCAAGACCTGCTGGGCGATGACCCCAGGCACAACGTGGAACTGATCCGCGATGCCCTGACCCTGGCCCTGGCCGCACAAACACCGGCGACTCAGTTGCAGTCCCAACGCCTGGTGTTGCAACGCCTGGCCAGCGATGCCGACATGGTGCTGGACCTGCACTGCGACTTCGAAGCCGTGGCGCACCTGTACACCACCCCCGAGGCGTGGCCGCAGGTGGAGCCGCTGGCGCGTTATCTGGGCTCGGAAGCGAGCCTGTTGGCCACCGACTCGGGCGGGCAGTCGTTCGACGAGTGCTTCACCCTGGTGTGGTGGCAGTTGCAGCAACGTTTCGGCGAGCGCTTTCCCATCCCCATGGGCAGCTTTTCGGTGACCGTCGAACTGCGCGGCCAAGGCGACGTCAACCATGGCCTGGCGGGCCTGGACTGCCAGGCGATCCTGGATTACCTGACGCACTTCGGCGCGATCGCCGGCGAACCCGCCGCGCTGCCGGCCCTGCCCTACCCCGCTACGCCGCTGGCGGCCGTGGAACCTGTGGCCACGCCGGTGGGCGGCCTGCTGGTGTTTAGCGTGCTGCCCGGCGAATACGTGGAGGCCGGGCAACTGATCGCCGACATCATCGACCCCATCAACGACCGCGTCACGCCGGTGCATTGTCGCAATGCCGGCCTGCTGTATGCCCGCTCGCTGCGCCGCATGGCCACCGCCGGCATGGTCATCGCCCATGTCGCAGGCCTTGAGGCCTACCGCAGCGGCTACCTACTTTCGCCTTGAGGATGCACGCTCCATGTACAAACTGACCGTTGAAGGCCTGCATAAAAGCTATGGCGACAATGAAGTGCTCAAAGGGGTTTCGCTCAAGGCCAAGACCGGTGACGTGATCAGCCTGATCGGCGCCAGTGGCTCGGGCAAAAGTACCTTTTTGCGTTGCATCAACTTTCTGGAACAGCCCAACGACGGCGCCATGACCCTGGACGGCCAGCAGATCCGCATGGTCAGCGACGCTCACGGCATGCGCGTGGCCGACGACGCCCAATTGCAGCGCCTGCGCACGCGCCTGGCGATGGTGTTCCAGCACTTCAACCTGTGGAGCCACATGAGTGTGCTGGAAAACATCACCATGGCCCCGCGCCGGGTGCTGGGCTGCAGCAAGAAGGACGCCGAGGACCGCGCCCGCCGCTACCTGGACAAAGTGGGCCTGCCCGCCCGCGTCGCCGAGCAATACCCGGCGTTTCTCTCCGGCGGCCAGCAACAGCGCGTGGCGATTGCCCGGGCGCTGGCGATGGAGCCTGAAGTGATGCTGTTCGACGAACCCACCTCGGCCCTCGACCCGGAGCTGGTGGGCGAAGTGCTCAAGGTGATCCAGGGCCTGGCCGAGGAAGGCCGCACCATGATCATGGTGACCCACGAAATGAGCTTTGCGCGCAAGGTGTCGAGCCAGGTGCTGTTTTTGCACAAAGGCCTGGTGGAAGAACAAGGCGCGCCGGAAGACGTGCTGGGCAACCCGAAAAGCGAGCGCCTGCAACAGTTCTTGAGCGGCAACCTGAAGTAAACCTTTGGCCGCTTGCGCAGGTCTGTGAAATAGACCTTCAGAGATCTGCGCATGGCCAAAACCCCCGACTACGCCAAACAGTGGTTCGCCGCCCAAGGCTGGACGCCGTTCGCCTTTCAAAAGCAGGTGTGGAAGGCGGTCAAGGCGGGCCAGTCGGGCTTGCTCCACGCCAGCACCGGCGCCGGCAAGACCTATGCCTTGTGGTTCGCCGCCCTCAACCGATTCGCCATCACCCGCCCGCCGTCGCCCGCTAAACGCAAACCGCCCGCCGAACCGTTGACGGTGCTGTGGATCACGCCCATGCGCGCCCTGGCCGCCGACACCGCCCGCGCCCTTGAAGCACCGCTTGAGGCATTGCAGATCCCCTGGAGCATCGGCCTGCGCACCGGCGACACCAGCAGCAGCGAACGCGCGCGCCAGGGCCGGCGCCTGCCCACCACGTTGATCACCACCCCGGAAAGCCTGACGCTGATGCTGGCCCGGGCCGACAGCGAAACCAGCCTGTCCCACGTGCGCATGGTGATCGTGGACGAGTGGCACGAACTGATCGGCAATAAACGCGGGGTGCAGTTGCAACTGGCCCTGGCGCGGCTGCGGCGCTGGCAGCCGGGGCTGATGGTGTGGGGCATTTCCGCGACCTTGGGTAACCAGGCTGACGCGCTGCAGGTTTTGATCCCACAGGGTGACGGGATCAATGTGCAAGGGCAGACGGTCAAGCAACTGATCGTGGACACGCTGGTGCCGCCGGTGATCGAACGGTTCCCGTGGGCCGGGCATATCGGCTTGAAAATGCTCGCCCAAGTGGTGGCAGAAATCGACGCCAGCCGCAGTTGCCTGGTGTTCACCAATACGCGGGCGCAGTCGGAGATCTGGTATCAGGCACTGCTACAGGCGCGCCCTGACTGGGCCGGGTTGATTGCGCTGCACCACGGCTCGCTGTCGCGGGACACCCGTGACTGGGTGGAGCGCGCCTTGAAAGACGGGCATCTGAAGGCCGTGGTGTGCACCTCCAGCCTGGATTTGGGCGTGGACTTTTTGCCCGTGGAGCGGGTGTTGCAGATTGGCTCGGCCAAGGGCGTTGCGCGCCTGATGCAGCGCGCCGGGCGCTCCGGGCATGCGCCGGGGCGCCCCTCGCGAGTCACGCTGGTGCCCACCCACAGCCTGGAACTGATCGAAGCCGCCGCTGCCCAGGACGCCATCGCTCAAAGGCGCATCGAGGCCCGGCAATCGCCGCACAAACCCTTGGATGTGCTGGTGCAACACCTGGTGAGCATGGCGCTGGGCGGCGGCTTTACCCCGCACGCGCTGCTGGCCGAGGTGCGCACCACCTGGGCGTATCGCGACCTCAGCGAGGCGGATTGGGCCTGGGCGCTGGGATTTGTGCGCCATGGCGGCTCCTCGTTGAGCGCCTACCCCGATTACCGCCGGGCAGAACCGGACGAACACGGCGTGTGGCGCGTGCCCGATGCGCGGCTTGCCCGGCGCCATCGCATGAGCGTGGGGACCATCGTGAGCGATGCCACGGTGCAGCTGAAGTTTTGGAGCAAGGGCGGCGGCGGCAAGACCCTGGGCAGTGTCGAGGAAGGCTTTATTGCGCGGCTGCGGCCCGGCGACGGTTTTTTGTTCGCCGGGCGCCTGCTGGAGCTGGTGCGGGTCGAGGACATGACCGCTTACGTGCGGCGCAGCACCGCCAAAAAAGCAGCGGTGCCACGCTGGAACGGCGGGCGCATGCCGCTCTCCAACGAACTGGCGCAGGCGGTGGTGGAACGTTTTGATGCGGCCGCGCAGGGCCACTATGAGGGCCCGGAAATGCGCGCCGTGCAGCCGCTGCTGGAAACCCAGTTGCGCTGGTCCGGCCTGCCAACGCGGGAGCATTTATTGGCCGAGACGCTCAAGTCCCGCGAAGGTTGGCACCTGTTTGTGTACCCCTTCGCCGGGCGCCAGGTGCACTTGGGGTTGGCGAGCCTGTTGGCCTGGCGGGTCAGCAGGCAACAGGCGGTGACGTTTTCGATCGCGGTCAACGACTACGGGCTGGAATTGCTGAGCGCCACGCCGGTGGACTGGCTCGCGTTGTTGGAGGGCCCGCTGTTGAGTTCCGACGGCTTGCTGGAGGACGTGGTGGCCAGCCTGAATGCCGGGGAGTTAGCCCTGCGCCGCTTTCGCGAAATCGCGCGGATCGCCGGGCTGGTGTTTGCCGGTTACCCCGGCGCACCGAAAAGCACGCGCCAGGTGCAGGCCTCCAGCGGCTTGTTTTTTGAAGTGTTCAAGCAATATGACCCGCAAAACCTGTTGCTGGCCCAGGCCGGTGAAGAAGTGTTGCGCGAAGAACTCGATATTCGACGGCTGGAGGACACCTTGCGTCATTTGTCGGCCTTGACCCTGGATGTACACGTGCTCAAGCGCCCCACGCCGCTGGCCTTTCCGCTGCTGGTGGAGCGGTTTCGCGAGAGCCTGAGTTCGGAGAAGCTGTCGGAGCGTATCGCTCGGATGGTCAAGGACTTGGAAAAAGTCGCTGATAACGGGAAAACCTGATGCCCGCTCATTACCCTCTGCAACTGGCAGGCGAAACCCTGTGGCTGCTGGCCGACAAGGCGGTGTATTGGCCTGCCCGGCGCTGCCTGCTGATTGCCGACGTGCATTTTGGCAAGGCCTCGGCGTACCGCGCGCTGGGCCAGCCCGTGCCGCAAGGCACCACGAGCGATAACCTGGAGCGCCTGGACCGGCTGCTCGCGGGCTATGCCTGTGAGCAGATCGTTTTCCTGGGGGACTTCCTCCACGGCCCCGGCTCGCACGCCAGCGGCACGCTGGGCGCCCTACGCGCGTGGCGCGCGCAGCATGCGCACCTGCGCCTGACGTTGATCCGCGGCAATCACGACAAACGCGCGGGCGACCCACCGGACGATCTGCACATCGAGGTGGTGACCGAGCCGCTGCTGATGGGGCCATTCGCCCTGCAACATGAGCCCGACGCACACCCAAGCCATCACGTGCTGGCAGGGCATGTGCATCCGGTGTACCGCCTGCGCGGCAAGGGGCGCCAGAGCCTGCGACTGCCGTGTTTCCTGATAGGTGAGCAGGTGAGCCTGCTACCGGCGTTTGGCGCGTTTACTGGAGGGTACGGGGTGACGGCAGGTGACGGGCATCAGGTCGTGGTGGTGGGTGACCAGACGATCTGGCCCCTGTAGGCGCCGGTTATCCGACGCCCACAGGGCCATCAGGCCACAGGCGCGGGCGGCGGCTCGTCCGGCAGGGTCGGCTCACCGGGCTCGGTCGGTTGGGGGTAGTCGGGTTCGGGCTGGCCGGGAATGCCGCCAGCGGCGGGGTCAGCCATCAAGGACCAGGCGAGCACGCCAATCTGGTTGGGTTCAAGCCGGGCAAGTTCGGCGCTGATTCGCGGATCAAGCTTCATAAGGACACTCCTCAAGCGTGGCCCGGCGCGTTTGGCGCGTGCCGGGCGGTACACTTGAGTAGAGTCCGATATCGCCGACAAATTCCTTCGGCGTGTAGGAGGTTTCTATCAGGTGCGTGGGAGAGTCACGCCGCGCTGGCCCTGATACTTGCCGCCACGGTCCTTATAGGACACTTCGCACGCTTCGTCGGACTGCAGGAACAACATCTGCGCCACGCCTTCATTGGCGTAGATTTTGGCCGGCAGCGTGGTGGTGTTGGAGAACTCCAGGGTCACGTGGCCCTCCCACTCGGGTTCCAGCGGGGTCACGTTGACGATGATGCCGCAGCGCGCGTAGGTGCTCTTGCCCAGGCAGATGGTCAGTACGTCACGGGGGATGCGGAAGAATTCGACGGTGCGCGCCAAGGCGAAGGAGTTCGGCGGGATGATGCAGACGTCGCTCTTGACGTCGACAAAGCTCTTTTCATCGAAGTTCTTGGGGTCGACGGTGGCCGAATTGATGTTGGTGAACACCTTGAATTCGTCGGCGCAACGTACGTCGTACCCGTAGCTGGAAACCCCGAACGAGATCAGGCGCTCGGCACCTTCGCCGCGCATCTGGCGCTCTACGAAGGGCTCGATCATGCCGTGCTCTTGCGCCATGCGGCGAATCCACTTGTCCGATTTGATGCTCATGGCGGCTTTTCCTGAATAACGAGGTGAAAAAATTCTGTGGGGCATCTTACCGGGGCTGGCCCCGGGGTTCAAAGGGCCGGTCATTTTTCTTGGGCCCGTGTAGCCCGTGCGGCACGGGCCAGGTGGCCGGTCAGGCCGGTCGATACGCTCCCGGAGCGCCGCCAGTCACGAAAAAGGCAAAACCTTGGGAAATACCATTGGCACGTTCCGGAAAAAGGGTTAAGGTGGCGCCACTGTGCTGCTTGTGTCACTGAGAATCTCTACACGATATGTTGAATTTCGATCCAACCATCTCCAAGAATTTTTCCTGCTCTTTGCACTCAGTCTCGGCCAGGGCTTTTCCTGAGTCGCAGTTAACTTTGTCCAAGGAGATACACCATGTCTAATCGCCAAACTGGTACCGTTAAGTGGTTCAACGATGAAAAAGGCTTCGGCTTCATCACTCCACAATCCGGTGACGACCTGTTCGTTCACTTCAAAGCTATCCAATCCGACGGCTTCAAAAGCCTGAAAGAAGGCCAACAGGTTTCTTTCATCGCTACCCGCGGTCAGAAAGGCATGCAAGCTGAAGAAGTTCAAGTTATCTAACTTGTACTGAATCAGTCAAAAGCCCCGCCCTTAAAAGCGGGGCTTTTTTGTGGCCGCGATTTGAGGTTTCCCGGGCACAAAAAAATGTGGGAGCCGTTTTGTGTAGAGGCTGGCCCTACAAAAACGGCTCCCACATTGGGCTCAGCCGCATTACTGGAAGAGTGATTCGCTCGACAGGCCGTTCTTCTCCAGGATCTCGCGCAGACGCTTGAGCCCCTCCACCTGGATCTGGCGCACCCGCTCGCGGGTCAGGCCAATCTCCAGGCCAACGTCTTCCAGCGTGCTGCTCTCGTGGCCGCGCAACCCGAAGCGGCGTATCACCACCTCGCGCTGTTTGTCCGTCAGCTCCGAAAGCCACTGGTCGATGCTTTGCGACAGATCGTCGTCCTGCAACAGCTCACAAGGGTCTGTGGGACGATCGTCAGTCAGGGTGTCCAGCAGGGTTTTATCCGAGTCTGGGCCCAGGGAGACGTCGACCGAGGACACCCGCTCATTGAGGCCCAGCATGCGCTTTACCTCGCCTACCGGTTTTTCCAGCAGGTTGGCGATCTCTTCAGGCGACGGTTCGTGATCGAGTTTCTGCGTCAGCTCACGCGCTGCCCGCAGGTACACGTTGAGTTCCTTGACCACGTGGATAGGCAAACGGATCGTGCGGGTCTGATTCATGATCGCCCGTTCGATGGTCTGGCGAATCCACCAGGTGGCATAGGTCGAAAAGCGGAAGCCCCGCTCAGGGTCGAACTTTTCCACCGCCCGGATCAGGCCCAGGTTGCCTTCCTCGATCAGGTCCAACAGGGACAGGCCACGATTGACATAGCGCCGGGCGATTTTCACCACCAGCCGCAGGTTGCTTTCAATCATGCGCTTGCGCCCGGCCGGGTCGCCCTTTTGCGACAAGCGCGCAAAATGGACTTCCTCTTCAGGGGTCAGCAGGGGGGAAAAACCGATTTCATTGAGGTACAGCTGGGTCGCATCGAGCGCCCGCGTGTAATCAATATATTTGTGTTGCTTTAACGCGGTGGAGTTCTTGGATTTGGTGCGAACTGAAGGTACAGCAGGTCCCTCATTCGACATCGATTCCGTCTCGACAAGCGTCTCCATCAGGAGAACCTCGTCGTCGATGTCAAACTCCGGCGCTTCTTTACTGAGAGCCATTGTTATAGTCCTTTGGTGAGTTCGACCTCAAGCTCAAGCGACGCCTTTATCCTTGGCAGCGCTGGAGCCTGTTCCTTCTACGGGATGGAACAGGCTGGTAACACGTCAACGTTTTGGCAGGAATTGCAGCGGATCAACAGGCTTACCCTGACGGCGAATCTCGAAGTGCAGTTTCACCCGGTCTGTACCAGTTGACCCCATTTCGGCAATTGTCTGTCCGACTTTGACCTGCTGCCCCTCCCGAACCAGCAGCCTGCGGTTATGACCGTAGGCGCTCACGTAGGTATCGCTGTGTTTGATGATGACCAGCTCGCCGTAGCCCCTTAAACCACTCCCGGCGTAAACCACTGTCCCATCAGACGCAGCTAAAACAGGCTGTCCCAAATCTCCGGCGATATCAATGCCTTTATTCAAACTACCGTTTGAAGAGAATTTTCCAATCAGAATACCGTTCGACGGCCATCCCCAGCCGGTGGGTGCAGGCCCGGCAGGCGGCAGTGGCGCAGGCGCAGGTTTGCTCGCAACCACCGGCGTGACGGTGCCTGCAGGCCGGGTGATGATTGTGGTTTTGCTCGACGACGAGGGCGAGGATGCCGTGTTTGTAACTACAGTTGTCGGCGTTGAACCGGTGCGCCCGTCGAAGCGAATCGTCTGGCCCGGATGTATCGTGTACGGCACAGGGATGTTGTTACGGGCGGCCAGCGCCTTGTAATCCCAGCCATACCGGAAGGCGATCGAAAACATCGTATCGCCCTTGCGCACGACGTATTGCCCAGTTGTAACAGTGGGTTTCTGCGGCACGGCATTATTGCGGTCAACCACCCGCGCACCGGAGGGCGTGCTTGAACACGCAGCCAACAGGGAACTCAAGACAAGGCCAAGCACCAGTCGCTGAAAACTTGTGTGACTCATACGCTGCGCAAAACCTGTGAGACTCACCCGCCGCTCCCTTTGTGGTGGCTGACTATAAACGCCTGTATCAGGCTTGAAATATGACGCAAGTATAACGGGCCGCTGGCTTTTTACTGGAGACACGATTTTAAACAAAAAATCCTCGCGTTTATTCCAGCCAGCGCACTTGTTGACTACCCGAACCCCGCTGTAAGACACACACCCGACAAGAGAATTCACTGCGCACTGACAATTGATCAGGCCAATGGACCATTGAGCAGTGGCACAAAGCGCACAGCCCCCAATACATGGCGCGAAAACCCGTCCTCTTCGCGAATGATCAACATTAATTGTTGCACTTCTCCTGACCCCACCGGGATCACCAGGCGCCCGCCAGGCGCCAACTGGTCCAGCAAAGCCTGAGGGACATCGGTCGCCACCGCCGTCACGATAATGCCGTTGTAGGGCGCCAATGCCGGCCACCCCTCCCAGCCATCACCCCAGCGAAACACCACATTGCGCAGGTTCAATTCCACCAGGCGCTCTTTGGCCCGGTCTTGCAGCACCTTGATCCGCTCCACCGAAAACACTCGCTCCACCAGCTGCGACAGTACGGCCGTCTGGTAGCCGGAGCCGGTGCCGATCTCCAGCACCTTGTCCAGGGGGCCCGCCGCCAGCAGCAACTCGCTCATCCGCGCCACCATATAAGGCTGGGAGATGGTCTGGTTGTGGCCGATAGGCAGTGCCGTGTCTTCGTAGGCGCGGTGCGCCAGGGCTTCGTCGACAAACAGATGACGAGGGGTACGCCGGATGACTTCCAACACCTGAGGGTTGGACAGCCCTTCTTCATAGAGGCGCTGGATCAGGCGTTCACGGGTACGCTGGGAAGTCATCCCGATACCCCGGCGCAGCAGGTCGTCTTGTTCACGAGCCATCAGCGCAGGCCCTCCAGCCAGCCATCGAGGCTACTGAAGGCATCACTGAAGGTACGATCGAGCTGCAACGGCGTCACCGAGATGTAGCCTTGCATCACCGCATGAAAATCCGTACCCGGCCCGCCGTCCTCGGCATCGCCAGCGGCGGCGATCCAGTAGCCTTCCTTGCCGCGCGGGTCGACCACTTTCAACGGCGCCGCCGCACGGGCGCGGTGGCCCAGGCGCGTCAGCTGGAAACCGCGGATGTGTTCAAAGGGCAAATTGGGAAAGTTGACGTTCAGCACCGTGCGCGGCGGCAGGTTCAGCGATGCGTGAGCCTCGACCAGCTTGCGCGCGAAATACGCCGCCACCGGCAAGTTGTCCAGTTGGCGCGACGCCAGCGAAAACGCAAACGCCGTCCGCCCCAGGAAACGGCCCTCCAGCGCCGCGCCCACCGTGCCCGAATACAGCACGTCGTCGCCCAGGTTGGCGCCCAGGTTGATCCCGGACACCACCAGGTCCGGCTCGCGGTCCAGCAGGCTGTTGATCGCCAAGTGGACGCAATCGGTCGGCGTGCCGTTCACGCTGATAAAGCCATTGGCCAGCGTGTGCGGATGCAACGGACGGTCGAGCGTCAGCGAGCTGCTGGTGCCGCTTTTGTCCTGGTCGGGCGCCACCACCACGCACTCGGCGTAGTCGGCCAGCGCAGCATGAAGCGCGGCAAGGCCGGGGGCGGTGACCCCGTCGTCGTTTGATATCAGAATACGCATGGGCTGTCCGTCTGCCCCACCGGCACCAGATCGACAAGCTCGCGCACCAAGACAGTGGCGAAGCATCCGGCCGGCAGGACGAATTCCAATTGCAGAATGTCAGGCTCGGGATAATGCCACGACAGCCCGCCAATGGGCAGTCGCAGAATGCGACGTTCCTGGCTCATGCCCGCATTGACCAGCCAATCACGCAGGTCCGCTTCACCGGCGGCCACGGCCTGCTCGAGCGCGAAGGTTGCCCCCGACGCGGGCGAATCACCTTCGCCCCACTGCGGCCCGGTAGGGTGCAAATCAAGGAGGGCCAGGCGCGGGTCGCTGCACTCGGCCTCCCCCGCCGGGAAAAAACTGCGGCTGTCGGTAAACGCCAGCAAGTCGCCGACCTGGGCTTTTTGCCAGGAACCATCGGCCACCCGCGCCGCCAGCACCTTATTGAATAAAAAGCTGCGCGCGGTCGAGAGCAGGCGCGAACGCACATTACGCTGTTCCGGCAACGCCTTGCGGGCTGCCCAGCCACGTGCATCCACGACGTTGCCGCCTTGGTGACCGAAACGCTGGGCGCCGAAATAATTGGGGATACCGTGTTCGGCGATCCGCTGCAGGCGGGCGTCAATGGCGGCGGTGTCGCCTGCCAGTTGCGTCAGGCGCAAGGTAAAGCCGTTGGCCGCATGCGCCCCGCGCTGCAATTTGCGTTTATGACGCGCTGTTTTCAGGATTTTCAGGGTGTCGTTTTCCGCCGCGGACATATCCGGATCAGCCTTGCCCGGCAGTTGCACGCTGAACCACTGACGGGTCAGCGCCTGGCGGTCCTTGAGCCCGGCATAGCTGACGGTGCGCAACGGCACCCCCGCCGCCTTGGCGATGCGCCGCGCCGCTTCTTCGGTATTGAGGCCGCGTTTTTCCACCCACAGCCACAGGTGCTCACCCTCGCCGGTCAGCGGGATGTCGAGCACTTCGTCCACCTGGAAGTCTTCGGCCGTGGCCTTCAGCACCGCGTTGCCCAGGGCCTCGCCATAGGCCCTTGGGCCCAGCAGTTGCAGTTCGTTCATGCGCGCAGTAACAACGCAACGGCATGCACCGCGATGCCTTCTTCGCGGCCGGTAAAGCCGAGTTTTTCGGTGGTGGTGGCTTTCACGTTGACTTGATCCAGTTCAATTTGCAGGTCGGCGGCGATCAGCGCACGCATCGCTTCGATATGCGGCGCCATTTTCGGCGCCTGGGCGACGATGGTGTTGTCCACATTGCCGACCTTCCAGCCCTTGGCGTGGATCAGGCCGACCACATGACGCAACAGCACGCGGCTGTCGGCGCCCTTGAAGGTGGGATCGGTGTCCGGAAAGTGCTTGCCGATGTCCCCCAGCGCCGCCGCGCCGAGCAAGGCATCGCTCAAGGCATGCAGCAGCACGTCGCCGTCGGAATGCGCCAGCAACCCGTGGTGGTGCGCGATCCGCACGCCGCCCAAGGTGATGAAGTCGCCTGTGGCGAAACGGTGCACATCGTAGCCGTGGCCAATACGCATAAAAAAACGCCCCGATTTTATTCAGGGCGTGATTCTACCTACTTTTGCCTCACATTAACCGAGCAAAGCACGTGCGTGATGCCGCAAGTGGTCGTCGATAAAGCTGGCGATGAAAAAGTAGCTGTGGTCATAGCCCGGTTGCAGGCGCAGCTCCAGCGGATGCTGGGCCGCTTTTGCCGCCTGCTGCAGGGTCTCCGGCTTGAGCTGCACGGCGAGGAAGTCGTCGCGGTCGCCCTGGTCCACCAACAGCGGCAGTTTTTCCGAGGCTTCGCTGATCAGCACACAGGCATCCCATTCGCGCCATTTGGAGCGCTCTTCGCCCAGGTAACGGGAGAACGCCTTTTGGCCCCACGGGCAATCCATCGGATTGTTGATGGGCGAAAACGCCGACACCGACTGGTAACGCCCGGGGTTGCGCAACGCACACACCAACGCGCCATGGCCGCCCATGGAGTGGCCGCTGATCCCGCGCTTTTGCGAAGCAGGAAAATGCGCTTCAACCAACGCCGGCAATTCCTGCACCACGTAGTCATGCATCCGATAATGCTTGGCCCAGGGTTCCTGCGTAGCATTGAGGTAAAAGCCTGCGCCCAGGCCAAAGTCCCAGGCGTTATCCGGATCACCCGGCACGCCCGGCCCACGGGGGCTGGTGTCTGGCGCCACGATGATCAACCCCAGCTCGGCCGCCATGCGCTGGGCGCCCGCCTTTTGCATGAAGTTCTCGTCGGTGCACGTCAGCCCCGACAACCAGTACAACACCGGCAGCGTGCCGCCCTGCTCCGCTTGCGGCGGCAGGTAGACGGCAAAGGTCATGTCGCAGCCCAGCACCGCCGAATGATGCTTGTAGCGCTTGTGCCAGCCACCGAAACTTTTCTGGCAGGACAGGTTTTCCAACGGCATGGGGAGGCTCCCAGCAGCACGCTTCACGCGTGCCGCCACTTCTCAAAAATGGATGACAGTGCGAATGCTTTTGCCTTCATGCATCAGGTCAAACGCCTTGTTGATATCTTCCAAGCCCATGGTGTGGGTGATGAAGGTATCCAGCGGGATTTCGCCTTTCTGGGCCATGTCCACGTAGCTTGGCAATTCGGTGCGACCGCGCACGCCGCCAAACGCCGAGCCACGCCAGACCCGGCCAGTGACCAGTTGGAATGGACGGGTGGCGATTTCCTGACCGGCACCGGCAACACCAATGATGATCGACTCGCCCCATCCCTTGTGGCAGCACTCCAGGGCCGCGCGCATCAGTTGAACATTGCCGATGCACTCGAAGGAAAAGTCCACGCCGCCGTCGGTCAAATCCACAATCACTTCCTGGATCGGGCGATCGTAGTCTTTCGGGTTGATGCAATCGGTGGCGCCCAGCTGCCTGGCGATTTCAAACTTGGCCGGGTTGATGTCGATAGCAATGATGCGGGCAGCCTTGGCCTTCACGGCACCGATCACCGCCGACAGGCCAATGCCCCCCAGGCCGAAAATGGCCACGGTCGCGCCCGGCTGCACCTTGGCGGTGTTGATCACCGCACCGATGCCAGTGGTGACGCCACACCCCAACAGGCAGACCTTTTCCAACGGGGCGTCTTTAGGAATCTTGGCTACGGAAATTTCCGGCAACACGGTGTATTCGGAAAAGGTAGAAGTCCCCATGTAGTGGAAAATCGGCTGCCCCTTGTAGGAAAACCGCGTAGTGCCATCCGGCATCAAACCCTTGCCCTGGGTCGAGCGAATCGCCTGGCAGAGGTTGGTCTTGCCCGACAGGCAGAACTTGCACTGGCCGCATTCGGGCGTGTACAGCGGGATCACGTGATCGCCCACGGCCACCGACGTCACGCCCTCGCCAATCGCTTCAACCACCGCACCGCCTTCATGGCCGAGGATCGACGGGAAAATGCCTTCCGGATCTGCGCCCGAGAGGGTGTAGGCGTCGGTGTGGCACACGCCGGATGCAACCACCCGCAACAACACCTCGCCTGCCTTGGGCATGGCCACGTCCACTTCAACGATCTCGAGGGGTTTCTTGGCTTCGAAGGCTACGGCCGCGCGGGACTTGATCATCCGGTATCTCCAGGGGTTAACGACGTGAGGACGGCAGTGTAAAACAGCGCAAACTGATGAATAATCCGGCCCAAAGCAAAACTTTATTGCTGTACAGGGATAATCCTCATGCTAGAGAACCGCTGGGAAGGAATCGATGAGTTCGTGGCCGTGGCGGAATGCAGCCAATTCACCGCGGCCGCCGAGCGCCTGGGCGTATCGTCGTCCCATATCAGCCGGCAGGTGGCGCGCCTGGAAGAACGCTTGCAAACCCGACTGTTGTACCGCAGCACCCGCCGCGTGGCGCTGACCGAGGCGGGCCAGACGTTTTTGCAACATTGCCAGCGATTGCAGGACGGCCGCGAAGAAGCCTTGCGGGCCGTAGGCGACCTGACCAGCGAACCCAAGGGCATGTTGCGCATGACCTGCGCGGTGGCGTACGGCGAGCGGTTTATCGTGCCGCTGGTGACGCGCTTCATGGGGCTGTACCCCCAACTGCGCGTGGACATCGAACTGACCAACCGCCAACTGGACCTGGTGCACGAAGGCCTGGACCTGGCGATTCGGCTGGGTCGTTTGTCCGACTCGCGGATGGTGGCCAGCCGCCTGGCGCCGCGGCGCATGTATCTGTGTGCGTCGCCGTCCTACCTGGAACGGTACGGACGGCCACACAGCCTGTCGGAGTTGAGTCGGCATAATTGCCTGATCGGCAGTTCGGATATCTGGCAGCTTGCCCAGGATGGGCGGGAATTTTCGCAACGGGTGCAGGGAAACTGGCGCTGTAACAGTGGGCAAGCGGTGCTGGACGCGACGCTGCAAGGCGTGGGGCTTTGCCAGTTGCCGGATTATTACGTGCTGGAACACTTGCACACGGGCGCGCTGGTGTCGTTGCTGGAAGCCCATCAGCCCCCGAATACGGCGGTGTGGGCGCTGTACCCGCAGCAGCGGCATTTGTCGCCAAAGGTGAGAAAGTTGGTGGAGTTTTTGAAAGAGGGGCTGGCCGGACGGCCCGAGTACAGCGGCTGAACCCGGCGGCTTAACGCCGATTGGCCCAGCGCGACCTGAGCCATTCAAGGTCTTCCGGGCGGGTCACTTTGATATTGTCCGATCGCCCTTCGATCAGGCGCGGCGCCTGCCCCGCCCACTCCATCGCCGAGGCTTCGTCGGTGATCACCACGTCCGCCACCAGGCTGTCGGCCAAGGCCCGGTGCAACGCGCCCAGGCGAAACATCTGTGGTGTGTAGGCCTGCCAGATCAGGCTGCGATCCACGGTTTCCACCACGCGCCCCTGTTTGTCGATGCGCTTGAGCGTATCGCGAGCCGGTACGGCCAGCAGGCCGCCGACCGGGTCGTGCGCCAGCTCGGCCAGTAGGGTATCGAGGTCATCACGGCTCAGGTTGGGCCGCGCCGCATCGTGCACCAGCACCCAGTCGTCATCGCTGGCGCCCAATGCATGCAGGTGCAGCAACGCGTTGAGTACCGAACCGGAACGCTCAGAGCCGCCATCGGCACGCTGGATACGCGGATCGTTCGCGCAGGCGAGGGTCGGCCAATAGGGGTCATCTGCGGCAAGACAGACCACCAGCCCCTTAAGGTCTGGATGATCGAGAAAACAGCCCAGGCTGTGTTCGAGAATAGTGCGCCCGCCCAGTTGCAGGTACTGCTTGGGACGGTCTGCGGCCATACGGGCACCCACGCCCGCGGCAGGAATCACGGCCCAGAAGGCCGGTAAACAGGTGTTCATTGGGCCAACTGGTAGAGGGTTTCGCCGTCTTTGACCATGCCCAACTCATGGCGGGCGCGCTCTTCGACGGTTTCAGTGCCCTTTTTCAGCTCAAGCACTTCCGCGTCAAGCACACGGTTACGCTCCAGCAGGCGCTCGTTTTCGGCGTGCTGGTCAGCAATTTGCTGGGTCAGGTCTTTTACCTGTGCGAGGCTGCCATTACCGACCCATAGGCGGTACTGCAGGCCGGCCAGCAACAGAAGCAAGACGAGAAACAACCAATTGGGACTGCGCATCGAATATCAGGTATCCAGTAAAAAAACCGCCAGGCAACACTTTTGAAGCAACTGATAGCACGAAGCCTGGAAAAACCAGGCTTGTGCATATCAGTCATCAGATTAGCGTCAGAATTCAAACCGTAGTGATCTTTGCGACACAATCTGCTGACTTTTTACCATTTAACAATCAGCCGCGAAACTCGCTGCGACCGTTGTATTTGGCTTTACCGGCCAGTTGCTCTTCGATACGCAGCAATTGGTTGTACTTGGAAACGCGATCGGAACGGCACAGCGAACCGGTCTTGATCTGGCCCGCCGACGTCCCCACCGCCAGGTCGGCAATGGTGGAATCTTCGGTTTCGCCCGAACGGTGGGAGATCACGGCGGTGTAACCGGCGGCCTTGGCCATCTGGATGGCTTCCAGGGTTTCGGTCAGGGTGCCGATCTGGTTGAACTTGATCAGGATCGAGTTGGCGATCTTCTTGTCGATGCCTTCTTTCAAGATCTTGGTGTTGGTCACGAACAGGTCGTCGCCCACCAGTTGGATCTTCTCGCCGATCTTGTCGGTCAGGATTTTCCAGCCAGCCCAGTCGGACTCGTCCAGGCCATCTTCAACGGAGATGATCGGGTAGCGCTCGCACAGGCCCTTGAGGTAGTCGGCAAAACCTTCGGAGGTGAATACGTGGCCTTCACCGGACAGGTTGTACTTGCCGTCTTCATAGAACTCGCTGGCCGCGCAGTCCAGGGCCAGGGTCACGTCGGTGCCCAGGGTGTAACCCGCGTTGGCCACGGCTTCGGAGATCACTTTGAGTGCATCTTCGTTGGACGCAAGGTTCGGTGCAAAACCGCCTTCGTCGCCCACCGCGGTGCTCAGGCCACGGGCCTTCAGCACTGCTTTCAAGTGATGGAAAATCTCGGTGCCCATGCGCAGGCCTTCGGAGAAGGTCTTGGCGCCCACTGGCTGCACCATGAATTCCTGGATGTCGACGTTGTTATCGGCATGCTCGCCACCGTTGATGATGTTCATCATCGGAACCGGCATGGAGTAGACACCCGGCGTGCCGTTCAGGTTGGCAATGTGCGCGTACAGCGGCAGGTCCTGGTCCTGTGCAGCGGCCTTGGCGGCGGCCAGGGACACGGCGAGGATAGCGTTGGCGCCCAGGCTGCCTTTGTTGTCGGTGCCGTCGAGTTTGATCATCGCGTGATCGAGGGCTTTCTGGTCAACAGGGTCCTTGCCCAGCAACAGGTCACGAATCGGACCGTTGATGTTGGCTACAGCCTTGAGTACGCCCTTGCCCAGGTAACGGCTCTTGTCGCCATCACGCAGTTCCAGTGCTTCGCGGGAACCGGTGGAAGCACCCGACGGCGCGCAGGCGCTGCCGATGATGCCGTTATCGAGAAGCACGTCCGCTTCGACAGTGGGGTTGCCACGGGAGTCGAGAACTTCACGACCTTTGATGTCGACGATTTTTGCCATTGTTGTAAACACTCCAAAGTTGACGAAAACGACGCAGCTGAAGGAAAACTTTTGACCGACCGCAAGGGTGGAACAACGGGGCAGACTTGCAGGCGACAGGGCTCAGGCCCGGGGGCCTGAGCGTTTAGCGTGGGATACTTTACCGGAGAAATCGCGGTTACGCGGTCTCTACTGTCGGAAAACTTTTAACCAGTTCGTCCAACTGCTTGAGCTGGGCCAGGAATGGCTCCAGCTTGTCCAGGCGCAGGGCGCAAGGGCCGTCGCACTTGGCGTTGTCCGGGTCGGGGTGAGCTTCCAGGAACAGGCCGGCCAAAGACTGGCTGATGCCCGCCTTGGCAAGGTCGGTGACCTGGGCACGGCGACCGCCGGCGGAGTCCGAACGGCCACCCGGCATTTGCAGCGAGTGGGTCACGTCGAAAAACACCGGGTACTCGAACTGTTTCATCAGGCCGAAACCGAGCATGTCCACCACGAGGTTGTTGTAGCCAAAGCTCGAACCGCGCTCGCAGAGGATCAACTGGTCGTTACCCGCTTCCACGCATTTGCTCAGGATGTGTTTCATTTCCTGGGGCGCGAGGAACTGGGCCTTCTTGATATTGATCACAGCGCCGGTCTTGGCCATGGCGACCACAAGGTCGGTCTGGCGCGACAGGAAGGCCGGCAGCTGGATGATGTCGCACACCTCGGCGACCACCGCAGCCTGCTCGGGCTCGTGGACGTCGGTGATGATCGGCACGCCGAAGGCTTGCTTGATGTCCTGGAAGATCCGCATGCCTTCTTCAAGGCCCGGGCCGCGATAGGAGGTCACGGACGAACGGTTGGCCTTGTCGAAGCTGGCCTTGAACACGTACGGAATGCCCAGTTTCTGGGTGACACGTACGTATTCTTCACAGACCTGCATCGCCATGTCGCGGCTTTCCAGCACGTTCATGCCGCCAAACAGCACCATGGGCTTGTCGTTGGCAATCTCGATGTCGCCTACGCGAATGATCTTCTGGGCCATCAGGGTTACGCCTTCTTCTGATGTTGCGTCAGTGCAGCTTTAACGAAACCGCTGAACAACGGGTGACCGTCGCGTGGCGTCGAGGTGAATTCAGGGTGGAACTGGCAGGCCACGAACCATGGGTGATCCGGTGCTTCAACCACTTCGACCAGCGCGCCATCACCAGAGCGACCAGAGATTTTCAGGCCCGCCGCCTTGATTTGCGGCAGCAAGTTGTTGTTGACCTCGTAACGGTGACGGTGGCGCTCGACGATCACGTCCTTGCCGTAGCAATCGTGAACCAGCGACCCCGGCTCCAACAGGCAGTCCTGTGCGCCAAGGCGCATGGTGCCGCCCAGGTCGGACGTTTCGGTACGGGTTTCAACCGCGCCGGTGGCGTCTTCCCACTCGGTGATCAGGCCCACGACCGGGTGGCCGCTGGTGTGATCGAACTCGGTGGAGTTGGCGTCTTTCCAGCCCAGCACGTTACGGGCGAACTCGATGACCGCCACTTGCATGCCCAGGCAGATGCCCAGGTACGGAACCTTGTTTTCGCGAGCGTACTGAACGGCCGTGATCTTGCCTTCCACACCGCGCAGACCGAAGCCGCCCGGCACCAGGATGGCGTCCACGCCTTCGAGCAGGCCGGTGCCCTGGTTCTCGATGTCTTCGGAATCGATGTAGCGCAGGTTGACCTTGGTGCGGTTGCTGATACCGGCATGGCTCATCGCTTCGATCAGCGACTTGTACGCGTCCAGCAGCTCCATGTACTTGCCGACCATCGCGATGGTCACTTCGTGCTCGGGGTTGAGCTTGGCGTCCACCACCTTGTCCCATTCGGACAGGTCGGCACCGCCGCATTGCAGGCCGAAACGCTCGACCACAAAATCGTCCAGGCCCTGGGAATGCAGGATGCCCGGGATCTTGTAGATGGTGTCGGCGTCTTCCAGGCCAATCACCGCACGCTCTTCAACGTTGGTGAACTGGGCGATCTTGCGGCGCGAGGAGATGTCGATCGGGTGGTCGGAGCGGCACACCAGCACGTCAGGCTGCAGGCCGATGGAGCGCAGCTCCTTGACCGAGTGCTGGGTCGGCTTGGTCTTGGTTTCGCCAGCGGTGGCGATGTACGGGACCAGGGTCAGGTGCATCAGCATCGCGCGCTTGGCGCCGACTTCGAAACGCAGTTGACGGATGGCCTCGAGGAACGGTTGCGACTCGATGTCACCCACAGTGCCGCCGATCTCGACCATGGCCACGTCGGCATCACCGGCGCCCTTGATGATGCGGCGCTTGATTTCGTCGGTGATGTGCGGGATCACCTGGATGGTTGCACCCAGGTAGTCGCCACGACGCTCTTTGCGCAGCACGTGCTCGTACACGCGGCCGGTGGTGAAGTTGTTGTTCTGGGTCATGGTCGTGCGGATGAACCGCTCGTAGTGGCCCAGGTCCAGGTCAGTCTCGGCGCCGTCGTGGGTGACGAACACTTCACCGTGCTGGAACGGGCTCATGGTGCCCGGGTCGACGTTAATATACGGGTCCAGCTTGAGCATGGTGACTTTGAGCCCCCGCGCCTCCAGGATGGCCGCCAATGAAGCGGAGGCAATGCCTTTCCCCAATGAAGAAACAACACCGCCCGTGACGAATATGTAGCGCGTCATGAAAAACCCTAGAAGTCTGCGTTAAAGCGGTCCGAGCCGCCGGGGAAAGCGAAGAGAGGCCGAAGCCCCCGATCACCTGCATTAATCACAGTGCACCTTTCAAAAAAACCAGCCGCGTTGTGACAGACCGGCAATGAAGCACCGGTACGTTGATCGCTACACATTTTTTGGAATCGCCCAGCAAAGACTGCTTGGTAATCGGCAACTCCTGCGATTCAGGCGAATCCACAGAAGTTGTATCAAGAAGGGAGCGTAGTCTACCGGAAAGGCGCTATCACCTCAAACCTTGATCGCAGTTCTGTGGCGTCCACTGCAACTGCCAGCCATCCCCCGCCTCTGCCGACAAGCCCGCCAGGTTGGGCACGGCAAGCAATTGCGGGCCCCGATACAGCAGCGGCAATCGGCCACGGACAAACCCCGGCACGCGGCTTTCATTCAGTAAACGCTTCAAGTCCCGCCGCCCTCGGGCGGGCAATTCCAGGGTTTCGCCGCCTTCACGGTAACGCACGCTCAACACCCCTTCGGGCACGTTGCCAAGCAGCTGCAATTGGCCATTACCGGGTAACTGTAGTGGGTTTGTCGCAACGAGCCAGTCAACGGGGTCGGCAGAAAATGGCGACCAACTGGCAGGCAACCACCACAGGCGCCCGTCGCAACGGTGCAGTTGGCCGTCGGCCAGGCGCCATAAGGGTTGGGCGTCGTTCTTGGCGTCGCGCAGGGTTTGCCAGCCCGCCCAGTGCTCGGTGTCGGGCAGTCGCGTCAGGGGCGTCAGCCAGTGCCGTAGGGCATTGCGTTGGCGGGCGTCGGACAGCGTTAACAGCGGCGCAAGCGCCAGCGACGGTAACGGTAGCCAAGGAAAGGCCGAGGCTTGAGCGCCAGCCTGCAGGTCCATCTGGGCCAACTCGTCGAGCAGGCCTTGGGCCTCGCTCAGGTGTTCGGCACTGCGCGCCATCTGGTGAGCGGCCTGGGGCCAGCGGGCGTTCAGCGTCGGGAACACGTGGCGGCGTAGGTAATTGCGGGAAAACCGCGCGTCGGTATTGGACGGGTCCTCGATCCACTCGAGCTGCTGGTTGCGTGCGTAAGCCTCCAGCTCCGCACGCGATACCCCGAGCAGCGGGCGCACCAAGGTGCCCCGTGCCAACGGTCGATGCAGCGGCATTGCCGCCAAGCCGCGCACACCGGCGCCACGCAACAGGCGAAACAACAGGGTTTCGGCCTGATCGTCACGGTGCTGGGCCGTGAGCAATAACGCCCCGGGCCCCGTGACTTGGGCAAACGCCTGATACCGCGCATCGCGCGCCGCACGTTCCAGACTGGCGCCGGATTGCACCTGCACCTCAATGATCTGGAGTGGGACGGCCAAGCCATCGCATACCGCCTGGCAATGCGCGGGCCACGCGTCAGCCGCCGTTTGAAGACCATGATGGACATGGACGGCATGCAAGGGGGGAAGGTTGTCGCAGGTCGCCAGCAGGTGCAGCAGCACGGTTGAATCCAGCCCGCCGGAAAACGCGACATGCCAGACCGGCGCGTTGCGCCATGGGGACAGGGTTTGCAGAAGCTGGGCGAGCAAGGTTGGCTTCATTAAAAGTACCGCCACACATTCAAGCGCAGAACCACGGCCTTGATGCTGACAACATCAATGTGGGAGCCGGGGTTGCCCGGCTCCCACAGGGGTACTGCGTCGCCTGTCAGATCAACGTGTGATCAGAGACCGTAGCTCATCAGGCGCTCGTAACGGCGGGCCAGCAACGCGTCGTTGTCGAACTTCTTGAGCATCGCCAACTGTGCGCTGAGTTCGGCACGGATGGTTGCAGACGCCGCAGCCGGGTCGCGGTGCGCGCCGCCCAATGGCTCGGCGATCACTTTGTCGACGATGCCCAGGCCTTTGAGGCGATCGGCGGTGATGCCCATGGCTTCAGCGGCATCCGGCGCCTTTTCGGCGGTTTTCCACAGGATCGAAGCGCAACCTTCGGGCGAGATCACCGCGTAGGTCGAATATTGCAGCATGTTCAGCTGGTCACAGACACCAATGGCCAGCGCGCCCCCGGAACCGCCTTCGCCGATAACGGTGGCGATGATCGGGGTTTTCAAGCGCGCCATCACCCGCAGGTTCCAGGCGATGGCCTCGCTCTGGTTGCGCTCTTCGGCGTCGATGCCAGGGTAGGCGCCCGGGGTGTCGATGAAGGTCAGGATCGGCATCTTGAAGCGTTCGGCCATTTCCATCAGGCGGCACGCCTTGCGGTAGCCTTCCGGACGCGGCATGCCGAAATTGCGGCGAACCTTTTCGCGCACTTCACGGCCCTTTTGGTGACCGATCACCATCACCGGCTGGTCGTCCAGGCGAGCAATGCCGCCGACGATGGCCGCGTCGTCGGAAAAGTGACGGTCGCCATGCAGTTCGTCGAACTCGGTGAAGATGTGGTCGATGTAGTCCAGGGTGTACGGACGGCGCGGGTGGCGGGCCAGGCGCGCGATCTGCCAGCTGGTCAGCTTGCCGAAGATGTCTTCGGTCAGCGTCTTGCTCTTGTCTTGCAGGCGCGAGATTTCATCGCCGATGTTCAGCGAATTGTCATTGCCGACCAGGCGCAGTTCTTCGATTTTGGCTTGCAGGTCAGCGATCGGCTGTTCGAAATCAAGAAAATTCGGGTTCATAAGCGTCCGTCTTGGGTCGACGGCCAGGTCGTGCCTGGCCAGCCGGTTGTCTATTCGCGCCCTACCTTAAGGGAGAGGCGCATCTAGGTCGAGATTAAATGTTGGGTCGGGCTCGCAAACCCTGACCATTCAACGGTATTGGAGGAAGACGTTGTCACGCCCGAACTGGTCACGCAATGCTTGAATCAAGCCGTCAGCCGGATCGATTCCCCAGCCCTCGCCGAACTGCAGCATGGCCTTGGCGTCGTTGCCCGTGTACTCCATGGTGACCGGGCACGCGCCGCGATGGCGCTTGAGCAAGTCGCCCAACCAGCGTAGCTGATCGCCCTTGAGCGCCTCGGCGCGTACTTTAAGGCGCAGGCTTTCGGCCAGGTTGGTGCGCGCATCTTCCATGCTCATCACCCGCTTGACCCGCAGGCGCAGGCCGCCGGAGAAGTCGTCGTTGCTGACCTCCCCTTCCACCACCACCATCGCGTCGGTCTGCAACAGCGACTGGGCGGAGTGAAAAGCATCGGCAAACAAGGACGCTTCGATTCGCCCGGACCGGTCGTCCAGGGTGATGAAGCCCATCTTGTCGCCCTTTTTGTTCTTCATCACCCGCAGGGCAATGATCATGCCCGCAACGGTCTGGGTGTCGCGCGCGGGCTTGAGGTCGATGATGCGCTGACGGGCAAAACGACGGATTTCACCTTCGTACTCGTCAATCGGGTGGCCGGTGAGGTACAGGCCCAGGGTGTCCTTCTCGCCTTTGAGGCGTTCTTTGAGGGTCAGTTCCTTGGCTTTGCGATGGTTGCCGTACACATCGGCATCTTCTTCGACAAACAGGCCGCCAAACAAGTCGGCGTGGCCGCTGTCGTGGGTGCGCGCGGTCTGCTCGGCGGCCTTGATCGCCTCTTCCATGGCCGTCAGCAACACCGCACGGTTACGGTCGATGTTGGCCTGATACGCCTTGGGTTCGTCATAAAAATACGGGCCCAGGCGGTCGATCGCGCCACTGCGGATCAGGCCGTCGAGGGTACGTTTATTGATGCGTTTGAGGTCGACCCGTGCGCAGAAGTCGAACAGGTCCTTGAACGGCCCGTTCTGACGCGCTTCGGTGATCGCTTCCACCGGGCCTTCGCCCACGCCTTTGATCGCGCCCAGGCCATAAATGATGCGGCCTTCGTCGTTTACCGTGAACTTGAACTCCGACGCGTTCACATCCGGCGCGTCGAGACGCAACTTCATGGTGCGCACTTCCTCGATCAAGGTCACGACCTTGTCGGTGTTGTGCATGTCCGCTGAAAGTACCGCTGCCATGAACGGCGCCGGGTAGTGGGCTTTCAGCCAGGCCGTCTGGTACGACACCAGGCCGTAGGCGGCGGAGTGGGATTTGTTGAAGCCATAACCGGCGAATTTTTCCACCAGGTCGAAGATGTTACCGGCCAGGTCCGCGTCGATGTTGTTGGTGGCGCAACCTTCAATGAAACCGCCACGCTGCTTGGCCATTTCCTCGGGTTTCTTCTTACCCATGGCGCGGCGCAGCATGTCCGCACCGCCCAAGGTGTAGCCCGCCATGACCTGGGCGATCTGCATCACCTGTTCTTGATACAGGATAATGCCGTAGGTCGGCGCCAACACGGGCTTGAGGCCTTCGTACTGGTAATCCGAGTGCGGGTACGCAAGCTCTGCGCGCCCGTGCTTGCGGTTGATGAAGTCATCCACCATGCCCGATTGCAAAGGGCCTGGGCGGAACAGGGCCACCAGTGCGATCAAGTCTTCCAGGCAGTCGGGCTTGAGCTTTTTGATCAGCTCTTTCATGCCGCGGGATTCAAGCTGGAACACCGCCGTGGTTTCGGCTTTTTGCAGCAAGGTGTAAGTCGGCTTGTCATCCAGCGGGATGAAGGCGATGTCCAGCGGTGCCTCGCCGGTCTTGGCGCGGTCGCGGTTGATAGTCTTCAGCGCCCAGTCGATGATCGTCAGGGTCCGCAGGCCCAGGAAGTCGAACTTCACCAGACCGGCCGCCTCCACATCGTCCTTGTCGAACTGGGTGACCAGGCCGTCGCCTTCTTCATCGCAATAAATCGGCGAAAAGTCGGTCAGCTTGGTCGGCGCAATCACCACGCCACCGGCGTGTTTACCGACGTTACGCACCACGCCTTCGAGCTTGCGGGCCATGTCCCAGATTTCGGCCGCTTCTTCATCGATCTTGATGAAATCGCGCAGGATTTCTTCCTGCTCGTAGGCTTTTTCCAGGGTCATGCCGACTTCGAACGGGATCATTTTCGACAGGCGGTCCGCCAAGCCATAGGACTTGCCCTGCACCCGGGCCACGTCGCGGATAACCGCCTTGGCCGCCATGGAACCAAACGTGATGATCTGGCTGACCGCGTTACGGCCGTACTTCTCGGCCACGTACTCGATCACTCGGTCGCGACCGTCCATGCAAAAGTCGACGTCGAAGTCGGGCATCGACACCCGTTCCGGGTTGAGGAACCGCTCGAACAGCAGGTCGTATTCCAAGGGATCGAGGTCGGTGATCTTCTGCACATAGGCCACCAGGGAACCGGCACCCGACCCCCGGCCCGGACCTACTGGTACGCCGTTGTTCTTGGCCCACTGGATAAAGTCCATCACGATCAGGAAGTAGCCGGGAAAGCCCATCTGGATGATGATATCCAGCTCGAAATTCAGCCGATCGACATACACCTGACGCTTGGCGTCATAGTCCTCGGTCGTGTCCTTGGGCAACAACACTTCCAGGCGCTCATCGAGCCCCTCAAAGGACACCTTGCGAAAGTATTCGTCGATGGTCATGCCATCGGGAATAGGGAAGTTGGGCAAAAAGTGCGTGCCCAGCTTGACCTGGATATTGCAGCGCTTGGCGATTTCCACCGTGTTTTCCAGTGCTTCGGGCAAGTCACTGAACAGCTCGGCCATTTCATCGGCGCTTTTGAGGTACTGCTCCTCACTGTAGTTTTTGGAGCGGCGCGGGTCGTCGAGCGCGCGGCCCTCACCGATACACACGCGCGTTTCGTGGGCCTCGAAATCTTCCTTCTTGATGAAACGCACATCATTGGTCGCCACCAGCGGCGCGCCCAGCTTGTCGGCCAGGGCCACGGCGGCGTGCAATTGCTCTTCATCGTTGACGCGGTTGGTGCGCTGGATCTCCAGGTAGAAGCGGTCGGGAAATACCGCCATCCACTCACGGGTCAGGGTTTCGGCTTCCTCAAGGTTGCCGTTGAGCAGCGCGATACCGATCTCACCTTCCTTGGCCGCCGAGAGCATGATCAGCCCTTCGCTGGCCTCGGCCACCCATTGACGCTCGATAATGATCGAACCGTTGCGCTGGCCATCGATGAAACCGCGGGAAATCAGCTCGGTGAGGTTGCGATACCCCACCGCATTCATCGCCAGCAAACTGATGCGGCTCAGCGGGTAGTCGGGGTCTTTGTTGGCCAGCCACAGGTCGGCGCCGCAGATCGGCTTGATGCCGCCGCCCATGGCGGTCTTGTAGAACTTGACCAGGGAACACATGTTGTTCTGGTCGGTCACTGCCACGGCGGGCATGTTCATGCCCACCAGGGTTTTGACCAGCGGTTTGATCCGTACCAGGCCGTCGACCAGGGAGTATTCAGTGTGCAGGCGCAGATGAACGAATGAAGCCGGCATAGTGATCCTGTCTTATACGTGGAAACAACAAGGCCCGGATTGTACCGGGCCTTGAGTAAAACATCAGCCTGCGCCTAAATCTCGCTGACGCTCTCGCGCAGCGCCAACGCCTGGCGCACCGGGGCAAACGAACGGCGGTGAATCGGCGTGGGCCCCAGCCGGGCCAGCGCTTCCAGATGAACGGGCGTTGGGTAACCTTTGTGGCCACCGATGCCGTAGCCGGGGTAGATCAGCTCGAACGCCGCCATTTCACGGTCGCGGCTGACCTTGGCCAGAATGGAGGCCGCGGCAATGGCCGGTACTTTGCTGTCACCCTTGACCACCGCTTCGGACGGCATTGCCAGTTTCGGGCAGCGGTTGCCGTCGATCATCGCCATTTTAGGGGTGATGTGCAGACCTTCGACGGCACGCTGCATGGCCAGCATCGTGGCGTGCAGAATGTTCAATTCGTCGATTTCTTCGACTTCTGCCCGGGCGATGTGCCAGCTCAGGGCTTTCTCACAGATTTCGTCGTATAGCTTTTCGCGGCGGGCTTCAGTGAGTTTCTTGGAGTCGTTAAGACCCAGGATCGGGCGGTTCGGGTCGAGAATCACCGCAGCCGTCACTACCGCGCCGCACAGCGGGCCACGGCCCACCTCATCCACACCGGCCACCAATGCGTGGGCCTCGGCGACCAGGCTGAAGTCCAGGCCCATTTGCGTTTTCATAGGGCTTCCCGTGGTTGACCGATCAAGGCCAGCACCGCGTCAGCGGCCTGGTTCGAGGCGTCGCGCCGCAACGTGCGATGGATTTCGTCGAAGCCCTGGGTCTGCGCTTGTGCGCCGTCAATCAGCGGGAGCAACGTGTTTGCCAGCGCCTCAGGCGTTGCGGCGTCTTGCAGCAACTCCGGCACCAACAAGCGCTGGGCCAGTAGATTAGGCAAGGAGACGTAGGGGCTTTTGACCATGCGCTTGAGAATCCAATAGGTCAGCGGCGCCAGACGATAAGCCACCACCATCGGACGCTTGTACAACAGCGCCTCCAGCGTGGCGGTGCCGGAGGCAATCAATACCGCATCGCAGGCCGCCAGTGCACGGTGGGACTGGCCATCCAGCAGGGTGAGCGGCAAGTTGCGCCCCACCAGCAGCGCCTCGATTTGCGCACGGCGCTGAGGGCTTGCACATGGCAACACAAACCGCACGCCCGGCTTCATAGCCATCAGGCGCTCGGCGGCATCAAAAAACAGCGCGCCCAGGCGCCCTACTTCGCCGCCCCGACTGCCCGGCATCAAGGCCACCAGCGGGCCGTGGGGCAAGCCCAACTCTGCACGGGCGGTGGCGCGGTCAGCCTGCAGCGGGATCGTATCGGCCAGGGTGTGCCCGACAAACCGCACCGGCACGCCCTTCTCTTCGTAAAACCGAGCCTCGAACGGCAGCAGGGTGAGCATCAAATCGCACCCCTCGCGGATCTTCAGCACACGTTTTTGCCGCCACGCCCACACGGACGGGCTCACGTAGTGCACGGTCTTGATCCCGGCCTGGCGCAGTTTGAGTTCGATATTGAGGGTGAAGTCCGGCGCGTCGATTCCGATGAAGACGTCAGGCTTTTCGTCGATCAGGTCCGAAATCAGCTTTTTGCGCCGGGCCAGCAACTCTCGCAGCCGCCCCAGCACTTCCACCAACCCCATGACCGACAAGCGCTCCATGGGAAAGTAGGACGTCAGGCCTTCTGCCTGCATCAAGGGGCCGCCGACCCCGATAAATTCCACCGCCGGGTGCCGGGCTTTGAGGGCGCGCATCAAACCTGCGCCCAGAATATCGCCGGAAGCTTCACCGGCCACCAGCGCGATACGCAGATTGGCCATGATTAGCGGGTAATGCCGCGAGTCGAAGACTGGATGGAGTCACGGAACACCGCGACTTCCGGGTACTGCGCGGCGGGCTCTGCCAGTTCGGTCAACGCCTGCTCGACCGTCAGCCCCTGGCGGTACACCGTTTTGTAGGCGCGGCGCAGGGCGTGAATCGTATCGTCGCTGAAACCACGACGGCGCATGCCTTCGAAGTTCATGCTGCGCGCTTCGGCAGGGTTGCCGAATACCGTGACAAAGGCGGGAACGTCCTTGCCGATGGCGGTGCCCATGCCGGAAAAACTGTGGGCGCCGATGTGGCAGTACTGATGCACCAAGGTGAATCCGGACAGGATCGCCCAATCGTCAACATGCACATGGCCGGCCAACGCGGTGTTGTTGACCAGGATGCAGTGGTTGCCGATAACGCTGTCGTGGCCGATGTGGGCGTAGGCCATCACCAGGTTGTGATCACCCAATGTGGTTTCGGCGCGGTCTTGCACAGTACCGCGATGAATGGTCACACCCTCACGAATGATGTTGTGATCACCGATGACCAGGCGCGTTTCTTCGCCCTTGTACTTCATGTCCGGGGTGTCTTCACCAACCGAGGAAAACTGGTAGATGCGGTTGTGCTTGCCAATCCGGGTCGGGCCCTTGAGCACCACGTGCGGCCCGATGACTGTCCCCTCGCCGATTTCAACACCTGCGCCGACGATCGACCAAGGGCCGACCTCGACATCGGCGGCCAGCACGGCCGTCGGATCGATGATTGCGCGAGGGTCAATCAAACTCATAGTTTGCGTTCCGCACAGATGATTTCAGCCGAGCATACCGGCTTGCCATCCACCGACGCCTGGCACTCGAATTTCCAGATCTGGCGTTTGCAACTGATGAATTTGGCTTCCAGGATCAGTTGATCGCCTGGCGTCACAGGGTTGCGAAAACGCAGCTTGTCGGAACCCACGAAATAATAAAGCGTGCCATCGGCAGGCTTGAGGTCGAGCATTTTGAAACCCAGGATACCGGCAGCCTGAGCCATTGCCTCGATGATCAGCACGCCCGGCATGATGGGGTGCGCGGGGAAGTGACCATTGAAGAACGGCTCGTTGATGCTGACATTCTTGTAGGCACGAATGCGCTTTTCCTCGACATTGAGGTCCACCACCCGGTCCACCAACAGGAACGGGTAACGGTGAGGCAGGTATTCGCGAATCTCGTTGATGTCCATCATTTCGGGGGGAAGCCTGTAATAAAGATTGGGAACGCGCGTACTAAGGCGCGCACCTCTAACAAATCAAGGAGGCAGTCTATCGGCTGTGCACACTTGATATGGAAATGGTATCAGCCATCTGATGAAGCATTATCGCCAGGGGTCACGTCCCCGACGCGCTTTTCCAGATGTTTGAGGCGGCGCGCCATATCGTCGAGCTGCCTCAGGCGGGCCGCGCTCTTGCGCCATTCGGCGGCAGGCTGCATGGCCGTACCGGACGAATAGGCCCCGGGTTCGGTAATCGAATGGGTCACCATGGTCATGCCGGTGATGAAAACGTTATCGCATACCTCGATATGGCCCACCAGGCCCACACCCCCGGCCAGCATGCAGTGCTTGCCGATCTTGGTGCTGCCGGAAATGCCGACGCACGCGGCCATGGCCGTGTGATCACCAATCTGAACGTTGTGAGCGATCTGGATCTGGTTGTCCAACTTCACCCCGTTACCAATGACGGTATCGGCCAGCGCACCGCGGTCAACCGCCGTGTTCACGCCAATCTCCACATCATCGCCGATCAAGACACCACCGACCTGGGCAATCTTGTTCCAGATACCTTTTTCGTTGGCAAAACCGAAACCTTCACCGCCGATCACGGCGCCGGACTGAATCACCACCCGCTCACCGATCCGCACATCGTGGTAAAGCGTCACACGAGGCGCCAGCCAGCCGCCCGCACCGATTTCGCAGCGAGCGCCGATAAAACAGTGAGCGCCCAGTGTGACACCGGCTGCAATCCGCGCGCCGCTCTCGATCACCACAAAAGGCCCGATACTCGCGACCGGGTTGACCTGCGCGTCTTCGGCAATCACGGCCGAGGGATGAATCCCGGCGGGCGCCTTGGGCTTGGGGTCGAACAGGTGCGAAACACTTGCATAAGACAGGTACGGGTTGGCCACGATCAGCGCATCCCCCGCGTACCCTTCGGCATCGCCAGCCTTGAGTAACACGGCTGCAGCGCGGCATTCGCCAAGGTATTTACGGTATTGGGGATTTGCCAGGAAGCTCAACTGAGATGGGCCAGCCTCCTGCAAGGTGGCTAGCCCAGTGATTTCTTTCTCCGCAGAGCCACGCAAGGTGGCCCCCAGGAACTCGGCCAGTTGACCGAGTTTGATAGTCGCAGTCATGGCTTACTTCAGCTGATTCATGCGCTCGATCACCTGACGGGTGATGTCGTACTGAGGCTTGACGTCGATCACCGCGCCACGCTCCAGAACCAGGTCAAAAGCACCACCCTTGATCACGCCTTCTACAGCGCTGTCCAGCTTGGGCTTGAGCTGCTTGAGCATTTCACGGTCGGCAACGGCCTTGGCTTCGTTCAGCTCTTTGGACTGGAACTGGTAATCACGGGCCTTTTGCTTGAACTCAAGCTCCAGACGCTCGCGCTCGCCTTGCTGCATCTTGTCACCGCCAGCCACCAGGCGATCCTGGATACCCTTGGCACTGCTTTCCAGCGTCTTGAGCTTGGTCAGTTGTGGACCGAATTTTTTCTCGGCATCCACGGCGTACTTCTTGGCCGCGTCGGATTCCAGCAGGGCCATTTGATAGTTCAGCACGGCAATTTTCATTTCGGCAAAAGCCGGGGTCGCTACCAGAACAGTCGCCAGCAGTGCCAATTGGGTCAACTTACGCACGATGTACTCCTACAGAATCCGTTGTCATTGTCTTGGGGTAAGACGTTCAGCTTAGAACGTCTGGCCCAGGGAGAATTGGAAAATCTGGGTTTCAGCGTTATCCGGTTTCTTAACCGGCATGGCCAGAGCAAAGCTCAATGGACCAAGGGCGGTCACCCAGGTCACGCCGACACCGACGGAACTGGCCAGGTTGCTGAAGCTCACGTCGTTACACTGAGTGTTGGACTTCACGCCACTCGGGTTGATGATCTGTTCGCACTTGGAGTCGAACACGTTACCCACATCCCAGAATAGCGAAGTCCGCAGGGAACGTTGATCTTTCACGAACGGCAGCGGGAACATCAGTTCCGCACCACCCTGGATCAGCACGTTGCCACCGAATGGCAGGGCCTTATCGTCGGAGTCAACAATGGTCCCGTTGTTGCCGGTCACACCCACGCCACGGCTTGGGGTACCACGCGGGCCCAGGGTGCTGTCCTTGAAGCCACGTACCGAGTTGAAACCACCGGCGTAGTAGTTCTCATAGAACGGCAGACCGCTGGTCGAACCATAACCATCGCCATAACCCAACTCGGTATGGAAGCGCATGGTGTAGTTTTCGGTAAGCGGGGTGAACAACTGGCCGCGGTAGTCGAGCTTGAAGAACGACAGGTCGCTGCCCGGGGTAGTCGCTTCCAGGGTCAAGCTCTGGGAGTGGCCACGCGTTGCCAGTACGCCTTTGTTCAGCGTCGACTCAGACCAGCCGGCCGAAGCCTTGAAGTTGAGGAACTGATCGCCTTCTTTACGCACGAAGTTGAAGATTTCGTCCACGGTGTAAACACCGGTCTTGATCTTGTCTTGTTGCGCAGTCAGGCCGAAGGTCAGGCGCGACGTCTCGCTGATCGGGTAACCGATGTTGGCGCCCACACCGAAGCTGTCGATGGCATAGCTTGCCACGTCAACGTCGAGGTCTTTGTAGTCGGTGGTGCGGTAGAAGGCGTTGTAGCCCAGGCTCACGCCGTCAGCCGTCCAGTAGGGGTCGACATAACCGAAGTTATAGCGGCTCTGGTATTGGCTGCGGGTCAGGCCGATGCTGACTTTGTTACCCGTACCCAGGAAGTTGTTCTGGGTGATCGAACCACCCAGGATCAGACCTGCGCTCTGGGCAAAGCCGACGCTGGCGGTGATCGAACCGGACGCTTGTTCCTCTACGGCATAGTTCACGTCAACCTGGTCATCCACACCCGGTACGGCCGGGGTTTCAACGTTGACTTCTTTAAAGAAGCCCAGACGCTCCAGGCGGACCTTGGACTGGTCGATCAGGTAAGTCGACGCCCAGCCACCTTCCATCTGACGCATTTCGCGGCGCAGTACCACGTCGTCAGTCTTGGTGTTGCCACGGTAGTTGATGCGGTTCACGTAGGCACGCTTGCCCGGGTCCACGACAAATGTGATGTCCACGGTGTGGTCGTCATCGTGCGGGGTCGGTACGCCGTTGACGTTGGCGAAGGTATAACCCTCGTTACCCAGGCGACGGGTGATCAGTTCAGACGTGGTGGTCATCAGCTTGCGCGAGAACACCTGGTCTTTCTGCACCAGCAACAAGGCCTTGACCTGGTCTTCAGGCACTTTCAAGTCGCCGCTGAGCTTCACGTCACGAACCTTGTACTTCTCGCCTTCGTTGACGTTGACGGTGATGTAGACGTGCTTCTTGTCCGGGGTGATGGACACCTGGGTCGAAGCGATGTCCATGTTGATATAGCCACGATCCAGGTAGTAGGAACGCAGGCGCTCCAGGTCACCGGAGAGTTTTTCACGGGCGTACTTGTCATCGTTCTTGAAGAACGACAACCAGTTGGTGGTCTTGAGTTCGAACAGGTCGATCAGGTCGTCGTCGGAAAACTTGGTGTTGCCCACCACGTTGATGTGCTGGATGGCAGCCACGGTCCCTTCGTTGATCTTGACCTTCAGACCGACGCGGTTACGGGGTTGCGGCACAACCTCGGTTTCGACGGTGGCAGAGTAGCGGCCCTGGGCAACGTACTGGCGTTGCAGTTCGTTACGCACACCTTCAAGGGTGGCACGCTGGAAGATTTCGCCCTCGGCCAGGCCCGACTGTTTCAGGCCTTTCATCAGGTCGTCGGTGGAGATCGCCTTGTTGCCTTCGATCTCGATGCTGGCCACCGAAGGCCGCTCGACAACAGTAATGACCAGGACATTGCCTTCGCGACCCAGTTGGATATCTTGAAAGAAACCGGTTTTGAACAGCGCACGAGTGGATTCCACCAGGCGACGGTCATCAGCCTGCTCTCCGACGTTCAACGGTAACGCACCAAAGACGCTACCTGCGGAAACCCGCTGGAGGCCGTTGACGCGAATATCGGAGATGGTGAAGGACTCGGCGTGAACTTCGGCGATCATCAATACGGTGAGAACCGCAGTTAGCAGCAGACGTTTCATGAAGTCCTTTCTTATTCCAACTGGCAATAAACAAACTGCCGCAATATGCGGCAGATTCGCAATTCAGCGAAGCGTTACAGTCGTCCCAGATCGTTGACCAGAGCCAGCAACATCACTCCGACCACCAAGCTGATACCGATCTGTATCCCCCAACCCTGTACCCGATCCGACAAAGGGCGACCACGCGCCCATTCGACCAGATAAAACAACAGATGCCCCCCATCCAGTACTGGAA
Organism: Pseudomonas sp. SDO5215_S409; assembly: GCF_054071325.1. NCBI lineage: Bacteria > Pseudomonadati > Pseudomonadota > Gammaproteobacteria > Pseudomonadales > Pseudomonadaceae > Pseudomonas > Pseudomonas sp. SDO5215_S409. Next base: position 73,105 of record NZ_JBSVWN010000005.1, read on the forward strand.
TGGGCAGCAAATTCAGAACCCCGAGGCTAATACTCAGATAAGCCAGGAAATTCAGGAAATCAGCCACGCCCGACTGGGCAGAAGCGCCCGCCACTTTAGCAATGGTTATCGGTCCACTCAAGTTTTTTACCGAGAGCTCGCCGAACAACATTTTCTTCAGGGAATCGAGGGTCAGCACACTCATGGTCCAGGTGCGACGCGCACCTTCGCCAATTGCCGCCAAAGGCCCGAAACTGACCTCACGCACCATCGACGGCGGCAACTCGACACCTTTTACACCCGCCCCCAGGTAACCACTGGCCGCCTTGGCCTCACCACGAACCGCCAGGGTGACAGGGACGTCGATTTGAGCACCATCGCGCTCAATTTTCAGCACAATTTTGGTATCAGGCCGTACACGCACCAGATCGACCACTTGCTGCCAGTCGGTCAGCGCCTGGCCGTCGAGCGCCAGCAGGCGGTCGCCAGCCTTCAGGCCAGCAGCCTGGGCCGGCCCTTTGGGGTCCATCTCTGCCAGGACCGGCGGCAAGGCCGGGCGCCATGGGCGAATGCCCAACGACTTGATCGGGTCAGGCTCGTCGGCCCCTTTAAGCCAATGATCCAGCACCAGCTCACGCGATGTTTCAGCGGTAGAATCCTGCTCACGCACCACGACGTTCAGGCTGCCGCTCTCACCCAGGCGGCGCACCAACTGCAGATTGACCGCGCCCCAGCCCGTGGTAGGTTCGCCATCAATTGAAACAATTTCCTGGCCAGCGGTCAGCCCGCCTTGGGCGGCCATACTGCCCGCCTCGACCGCACCAATGACCGGACGCACCTGCTGGCTGCCCAGCATGGCCAGGATCCAGAAGAACACGATCGCCAGCAAAAAGTTGGCAATGGGACCGGCTGCGACAATGGCGATGCGCTGACGAACAGTCTTGCGGTTGAAGGATTGATCCAACTGGTCTGCCGGCACTTCGCCTTCACGCTCATCGAGCATTTTGACGTAGCCACCCAACGGGATGGCGGCAATCACGAATTCGGTGCCAAAGCGATCATGCCAGCGCAGCAATGGCGTGCCAAAACCGACGGAAAAGCGCAATACCTTGACGCCGCAACGACGTGCCACCCAGAAGTGGCCGAACTCATGGAAGGTCACCAACACACCCAGAGCAACCAGGGTGCCGACAATCATGTAAAGCGCACTCATCTAATTTCTCCGCATTCCAAAAGGCTAACGCGCGTTGCGGCCCAACCATTGCCCGGCCAGCAACCGAGCTTTTGCATCCACCTCGAACACCGCACCCAACTCATTGACGGCGACCACAGGCTCAAGGCTCAACACGTCCTCGATGATACTCGCGATCTGCGGAAACCGAATGCGCCCCTCAAGAAACGCCGCCACCGCCACTTCGTTGGCCGCATTAAGCATCGCCGGTGCACTGTTGCCCGCCTCGGCCGCTTGTCGCGCCAGGCGCAGGCAAGGGAAACGCTGCTCGTCAGGCGCTTCAAAATCCAGGCGCGCAATGGCAAACAAGTCCAGGGGCGCCACGCCCGAGTCGATGCGCTCGGGCCACGCCAGGGCGTTGGCGATCGGGGTGCGCATGTCGGGGTTGCCCAACTGGGCCAGGACCGATCCATCCACGTAGTCGACCAGCGAATGAATCACACTTTGTGGGTGAACCACCACCTCGACCAGACCAGGGGCAGCATCGAACAACCAGCAGGCCTCGATCAGCTCCAACCCCTTGTTCATCATGCTGGCCGAGTCCACCGAGATCTTGCGCCCCATGGACCAATTGGGATGAGCGCACGCCTGATCCGCCGAAACGTGCTCAAGCTCGGCCAGCGGCGTTTGCCGGAACGGCCCGCCAGACGCGGTCAGCAGAATCCGCCGCACACCGACCTGGCTCAACCCGCGGGCAAAGTCACCGGGCATGCACTGGAAGATCGCGTTGTGCTCGCTGTCCAGGGGCAACAACACCGCCCCGCTCTTGCGCACCGCCTGCATGAACAGCGCGCCAGACATCACCAACGCTTCTTTATTGGCCAGCAAGATTTTCTTGCCGGCGTCGACCGCTGCCAGTGTGGGGCGCAAGCCAGCAGCGCCCACGATGGCGGCCACCACGGTGTCGACCTGAGAATCGGCCGAAACCTGACACAACCCCTCCTCGCCCACCAACACTTGCGTCGACAGGCCCGCCGCCCGCAGGCCATCCTGCAATTGCCGGGCTGCCGCCACCTCGGGCACCACGGCGTAGCGCGGCGTATGGCGAACACACAACGCCAGCAGTTCGCTCAAACGGCTGAAGCCGGTCAGCGCGAAAATCTGATAACGCTCAGGGTGACGCGCGATGACGTCCAGCGCGCTCAACCCGACCGAGCCCGTGGCCCCCAGCACCGTCACTTGCTGAAGACGGCTCACGAGGCGGTCATCCACAACAGCACGGCAAAGATTGGCAATGCGGCGGTCAGGCTGTCGATGCGGTCCAGCACCCCACCGTGACCCGGCAGCAGGTTGCTGCTGTCCTTGATCCCGGCCTGGCGCTTGAACATGCTTTCGGTCAGGTCGCCGACCACAGAAATCAGCACCACGACCGCAGCACCCACCAACGCCATAAAGAGTTGCGTGGCGGCCCAGCCGCGCACAAGCCCCACCACCAATGTGATAACCAGGGTCAATGCCAGCCCACCGTACACGCCTTCCCAGCTTTTACCCGGGCTGACCGCAGGCGCCAACTTGCGCTTGCCAAAGGCCCGGCCGGAGAAGTAAGCGCCAATATCGGCGCCCCACACCAGCACCATCACCGCCATGATCAGCCAATTGCCCATCGGTGCCTGCTTGATCAGCACCAGGCCTTGCCAGGCGGGCAACAGGATCAGCAACCCGATGACCAGTTTGCAGAGGGCACTGGACCATTGGGCGCTGGTACGCGGAAAGGTCAACACCAGGAAAGTGGCCGCCGCCCACCACAGCACTGCCGCCCCCAGAACCCAGGGCGCCACGCCTGGCAGGATGTACATCACGAACAACAACAGCGCCACGACAGCGGCGTAAGCCACACGAGCCAACTGCGCGGTGAAACCCGCCAGACGCGCCCATTCCCAGGCCCCAAGGGTCACAACCAGGCCGATGAACAGCGCAAAGCCTGCCCCCTCGAGCAGGAAAAAACCGCACAAGGCAATCGGCAGCAGGATCAGTGCCGTGATGATTCGTTGTTTAAGCATTAAACCCGGGCTCCAGCTTCGACCTGCTCGCTCGTTTTACCGAAACGGCGCTGGCGTGAAGCGAAATCAGCCAGTGCGTTACGCATGGCCTCGTGTTTGAAGTCCGGCCAGAACAGGTCGGAGAAGTACAGCTCGGTGTAGGCCAGCTGCCACAGCAGGAAATTGCTGACGCGATGCTCCCCCCCGGTGCGGATACACAGGTCGGGCAGCGGCAGATCGCCGGTGACCAGACAGGTTTGCAGCAGCTCGGGCGTGATGTCTTCGGGCCGTAAGTGCCCGGATTGCACTTCGCGCGCCAGACGCTGGGCAGCCTGGGCGATATCCCACTGCCCCCCGTAGTTGGCCGCAATTTGCAACACAAAGCGGTTAGCGCCCGCCGTGAGGGCTTCAGCCTCACGCATGGCCGCCTGCAACTCGGGATGAAAGCGCGAACGATCGCCAATGATACGCAGGCTGATGTTGTTCTCGTTCAGCCGCTTGGCCTCACGACGCAACGCCTTGAAGAACAGGTCCATCAAGGCAGTGACCTCTTCGGCCGGCCGCTGCCAGTTCTCGCTGGAGAAGGCAAAAAGCGTGAGCACCTCGACCTTGGCCTCGGCGCACACCTCGATCACGGCACGCACCGCATCGACACCCGCTTTATGCCCGGCGACACCCGGCATAAAGCGCTTCTTCGCCCAGCGATTATTCCCATCCATGATGATCGCGACATGGCGCGGCACCACGTTGGGTACAGTCTGCTTGGTCTTTTCCATGAAGGCGTCCTGACCCCTTATACGGCCATCAGGTCCTTTTCTTTTTCTTCCGTGGCCTTTGTAATCTGGGCCTCGGCGTCTTTGGTCAGCTTGTCGATATCAGCGACGGCACGACGCTCTTCGTCTTCGCTGATTTCCTTGTCCTTGACCAGTTTCTTCAAGTCGCCCAGGGCATCGCGACGAATGTTGCGCACGGCAACACGGGCGTCTTCGGCTGCGCTACGCGCCTGCTTGGTGAAGCCCTTGCGGGTTTCTTCGGTCAGGGCTGGCATGGAAATCAGCAGCAGCTCACCCAGGTTGGTCGGGTTGAGGTTCAGGCCAGCGCTCTGGATCGCCTTGTCGACGGCCGCGAGCATGTTGCGCTCAAACGCCACGACTTGCAGGGTACGGGAGTCCTTGACGGTAACGTTGGCCACACCGCTCAACGGGGTGTCCGCGCCGTAGTAAGGCACCATCACGCTGCCCAGGATGCTCGGGTGAGCCTTGCCGGTACGAATCTGGCCGAAAGCGTGAGCCAGAGACTCCAGGGATTTGGCCATACGCACCTGAGCGTCTTTCTTGATTTCGTTGATCATTGTTCGCCTTCCTCGATCAGAGTCCCTTCCGCGCCGCCGTGTACGATGTTCAGCAGGGCGCCGGGCTTGTTCATGTTAAATACGCGCAGCGGCATCTTGTGGTCGCGGCACAGGCAAATAGCCGTCAGGTCCATCACGCCCAGCTTGCGATCCAGCACTTCATCGTAAGTCAGATGATCGAACTTCTCGGCATGCGGGTCCTTGAATGGATCTGCGGTGTACACACCATCAACCTTGGTTGCCTTGAGCACCACGTCGGCATCGATTTCGATAGCCCGCAGGCACGCCGCCGAGTCGGTGGTGAAGAACGGGTTGCCAGTACCGGCGGCAAAGATGACCACGTCCTTGGAGTTCAGGTGGCGCATGGCTTTGCGGCGATCATAGTGATCGGTCACGCCAACCATGGAAATCGCCGACATCACGATGGCCGAGATGTTGGCGCGCTCAAGGGCGTCGCGCATGGCCAGGCCGTTCATCACCGTGGCCAACATGCCCATGTGGTCGCCGGTCACACGGTCCATGCCAGCGGCGCTGAGCGCTGCCCCACGGAACAAGTTACCGCCGCCGATCACCAGGCCCACCTGAACGCCGATGCCGACCAGTTGGCCGACTTCCAGCGCCATGCGATCGAGCACCTTGGGATCGATCCCGAACTCTTCCGAGCCCATCAGGGCCTCGCCGCTAAGTTTGAGTAGAATGCGTTTATAGCGAGCCTGATAGCCACTGCCCTGCTGAGCCATTGCGAATCTCTCCTGCGGCGTTTAATCAAAAATTCTTGGCAAGCCGTTTACGGCCTGCGTTCACTCTAGCTGGACGTTGTACCAGCGCCATCGGAACACAGCTTTGTAAGCCAGTTCCAACGGGAAACCAAATATACCGGCAATCCATTTGAAAAGAGGCTGCGCGCGTGAGCGGGCAGCCTCTTTTGGGCGACAGTTTATAACGGTCTTACTGCTTGGCAGCAGCCAGCTGGGCAGCCACTTCTTCAGCGAAGTTGTCGACCGGCTTCTCGATGCCTTCGCCTACTTTGAAGTAAGTGAAGGAAACGATTTCAGCACCGGCTTTCTTGGCCAGTTCGCCGACCTTGATTTCAGGGTTCTTGACGAACGCCTGCTCAACCAGGCTCGCTTCAGCCAGGAACTTGCTGATACGGCCCTTGACCATGTTTTCAACGATGTTTTCTGGCTTGCCCGCGATTTTGTCAGCGTTCAGGCTCAGGAATACACCCTTCTCGCGCTCGATCGCTTCGGCAGACACTTCCGAAGGCAGCAGGAATTCAGGGTTGGTCGCCGCTACGTGCATAGCGATGTCCTTGGCCAGATCAACGTCGCCGCCTTTGAGGACAACAGCCACACCGATCTTGTTACCGTGCAGGTAACCGCCGACCACGTCGCCTTCAACGCGAACCAGGCGACGGATGTTGACGTTTTCGCCAACCTTGCCAACCAGTACCAGGCGATCAGCCTCTTGAGCTTCGATCAGAGGCTCAACGGTGGTCAGCTTGTCGGTGAATGCCTTGGAAACGCTGGCAGCCACGAATGCCTTGAAGTCGTCTTGCAGGGCCAGGAAGTCGGTCTGCGAGTTCACTTCCAGCAGAACGGCGGATTTACCGTCTTCTTTCAGAGCGATAGCGCCTTCAGCCGCTACGTTGCCGGCTTTCTTGGCAGCCTTGATGGCGCCGGAAGCACGCATGTCGTCGATGGCTTTTTCGATGTCGCCGCCGGCTTTGGTCAAAGCCTTTTTGCAATCCATCATGCCTTCGCCGGTACGCTCACGCAGTTCTTTAACCAACGCTGCAGTAATCTCTGCCATTTCAAAATCCTCTTGGATAGGTTTTCAACCATTCCACCCGTCAAACGGGCGATCAATTCTTCTCGAACCACTCTTGTAGGCTGCTGCACGTTACAACTGTTGTAGCTGCGCTGCCGACAAACGGTTTTCGAGGTGGCAAAAAGGGGGCCAAGCCCCCTTTTTGCTTACTGAGTCAACGCCAAGGCGTCAATTACTCAGCTGCAGCTACCGGAGCTTCTTCAACGAACTGCTCGGTACCGCCAGCAACGTGGTTGCGACCACGGATTACAGCGTCAGCCATCGAACCCATGTACAGCTGGATAGCGCGGATGGCGTCATCGTTGCCTGGGATGATGTAGTCAACGCCTTCCGGGCTGCTGTTGGTATCGACTACGCCGATAACTGGGATGCCCAGCTTGTTGGCTTCGGTGATCGCGATGCGCTCGTGATCAACGTCGATAACGAACAGTGCGTCAGGCAGACCGCCCATGTCCTTGATACCACCCAGGGAACGGTCCAGCTTTTCCAGGTCACGGGAGCGCATCAGCGCTTCTTTCTTGGTCAGCTTGGCGAAGGTACCGTCTTCGGCTTGCACTTCAAGGTCACGCAGACGCTTGATGGAAGCACGGATGGTTTTGAAGTTGGTCAGCATGCCGCCCAACCAGCGGTGGTCGACGTACGGCGAACCGCAACGTGCTGCTTCTTCAGCAACGATCTTGCCAGCGGAACGCTTGGTGCCGACGAACAGAATCTTGTTTTTGCCCTGGGCCAGACGCTCTACGAAAGTCAGCGCTTCGTTGAACATTGGCAGGGTTTTTTCAAGGTTGATGATGTGGATCTTGTTGCGCGCGCCGAAAATGTACTTGCCCATTTTCGGGTTCCAGTAACGGGTCTGGTGACCGAAGTGCACACCGGCCTTCAGCATATCGCGCATGTTGACTTGGGACATGATAGTTCCTTAATAAGTCGGGTTTGGCCTCCACGTATCCCAATGACCAACCAGCGGCATGAAAGCCTCCGGCACCCAGGTCATCGTGTCGACACGTGTGTGGATTTAAGCTCTGCGGGGGTATCCCCGGAAAGCGGCGCATTTTATACCACACGAAGGTCAAAAACGAAACCCGCAATCACATTTGCCGGTCACCGTTTTTGCGCAAGCCTTTGAATAGGCCGAAAATGCCCACACTTTATAGGCACACGCGATCGCCAGACGCTGATGGTTTGCCCTTCGCGTCTGTTAGAATCGCGTTTTTTGGGGCTTGTGCGAGCGTCGTAACTTTTTGTCGCACACCCGTAAACCGTATTGATTTGCAGCGCGTCGCGCTAGAGAGAGCCTGTATGACCGTCACCCTCAAATCCGCCGAAGACATCGCTGGCATGCGCATTGCCGGCAAACTGGCCGCCGACGTGCTGGAAATGATTGCCGAACACGTCAAGCCAGGCATCACCACCGAAGAGCTGGACCGCATTTGCCACAACTATATTGTCGACGTGCAGCAGGCCATCCCTGCCCCGCTCAACTACAAGGGTTTCCCCAAGTCGATCTGCACGTCGGTCAACCACGTGGTGTGCCACGGCATCCCCGGTGACAAGCCCCTCAAAGACGGCGACACCCTGAACATCGACGTCACCGTGATCAAAAACGGCTACTTCGGCGACACCAGCCGCATGTTCCACATCGGCAACGTGCCGGTCTGGGCCGAGCGTCTGTCGCAAATCACCCAGGAATGCATGTACAAGGCCATCGAAATCGTCAAGCCTGGCTGCCGCCTGGGCGACATCGGTGAAGTCATCCAGAAACACGCGGAAAAGAACGGTTTCTCCGTGGTCCGCGAATTCTGTGGCCATGGCATCGGCACCGTGTTCCACGAAGAGCCCCAGATCCTGCATTACGGCCGCGCCGGCACCGGCATGGAGCTCAAGGCAGGCATGACGTTCACCATCGAGCCCATGATCAACCAGGGCAAGGCCGACACCAAGGTACTGGGCGACGGCTGGACCGCCATCACCAAGGACCGCAAGCTCTCGGCCCAGTGGGAACACACTTTGTTGGTGACCGAAACCGGCTACGAGATCTTCACCCTGCGCGCAGACGACACCATCCCTCGCGTTTCCGCGTGAGGCGTGCTTCGGTTTTCCCCGTAACCCTGTGACTGACTGATAGATAGAAAGGAAAGCCGAGCGATGCCCCAAGTGGATCCCGAACTCTTCGACCGTGGCCAGTTCCAGGCGGAACTGGCGCTGAAGGCCAGCCCCATCGCCGCGTTCAAGAAGGCCATCCGCCAGGCCCGCGAGGTGCTCGACGAGCGTTTTCGCAGCGGCCGGGACATCCGTCGGCTGATCGAGGACCGCGCCTGGTTTGTAGACAACGTGCTGCAACAGGCCTGGGAGCAATTCACCTGGAGTGAAGACGCCGACATCGCCCTGGTGGCCGTCGGCGGCTATGGCCGCGGCGAATTGCACCCCTACTCCGACATCGACCTGCTGATTTTGCTCGACAGCGCCGACCACGAGATCTTTCGCGATTCCATCGAGCGTTTTCTGACGCTGCTGTGGGACATCGGCCTGGAAGTGGGGCAAAGCGTGCGCTCGGTGGACGAATGCGCCGAAGAAGCCCGCGCCGACCTGACCGTCATCACCAACCTGATGGAAAGCCGCACCATCGCCGGCCCCGAGCGCCTGCGCCAGCGCATGTTGGAAGTCACCAGCACCGCGCACATGTGGCCCAGCAAGGACTTTTTCCTGGCCAAACGTGCCGAGCAAAAAGCCCGGCACCACAAATACAACGACACCGAATACAACCTGGAACCCAACGTCAAAGGCTCCCCCGGCGGCCTGCGCGACATCCAGACCATCCTGTGGGTGGCCCGCCGCCAATACGGCACCCTGAACCTGCGCGCACTGGCGGGCGAGGGTTTCCTGGTAGAAAGCGAAAACGCCCTGCTGGCCTCCTCGCAAGAGTTCTTGTGGAAAGTGCGCTACGCCCTGCACATGCTCGCCGGGCGCTCCGAAGACCGCCTGCTGTTCGACCACCAGCGCTCCATCGCCACCCTGCTCGGCTTTGAAGGCGCGGACGCGAAGACAGCCATCGAAAGCTTCATGCAGCAGTACTACCGGGTGGTCATGAGCATTGCCCAGCTCAGCGACCTGATCATTCAGCACTTTGAAGAAGTCATCCTGGCACCGGAAGACGAAGCCCCGCCGCAGCCGATCAACGCGCGCTTCCAGCTGCACGACGGCTATATCGAAGCCCGCAACGCCAATGTATTCAGCCGCACGCCGTTTGCCATGCTCGAAATTTTCGTGCTGATGGCCCAGCAGCCAGACATCAAAGGCGTACGCGCCGACACGATCCGCCTGCTGCGGGAAAACCGGCATCTGATCGACGACGACTTTCGCAACGACATCCGCAACACCAGCCTGTTTATCGAGCTGTTCAAGTGCAAGATCGGTATCCACCGCAACCTGCGGCGCATGAACCGCTACGGCATTCTGGGGCGCTACCTGCCGGAGTTCGGTTTTATCGTGGGGCAGATGCAGCACGACCTGTTCCACATCTACACCGTGGACGCCCACACGCTGAACCTGATCAAGCACCTGCGTAAGCTGCAATACACCCAGGTGTCAGAGAAATTCCCGCTGGCCAGCAAGCTCATGGCCAAGCTGCCCAAGCCCGAGCTCATCTACCTGGCGGGCCTGTACCACGACATCGGCAAGGGCCGGCAGGGCGATCACTCGGAAGTCGGCGCGGTTGACGCCGAGGCCTTCTGCCAGCGCCATCAGCTCCCGGCGTGGGACAGCCGCCTGATCGTGTGGCTGGTGCAAAACCACCTGGTGATGTCCACCACGGCCCAGCGCAAAGACTTGTCCGACCCGCAGGTAATCCACGATTTCGCGCAGATCGTCGGCGACGAAGCCCACTTGGACTACCTGTACGTCTTGACCGTCTCCGACATCAACGCCACCAACCCCACGCTGTGGAACTCCTGGCGCGCCAGCCTGCTGCGCCAGCTCTACACCGAAACCAAGCGCGCCCTGCGCCGTGGCCTGGAAAACCCGGTGGACCGCGAAGAGCAGATCCGCCGCACCCAGACCGCCGCCCTGGACATCCTGGTGCGCGGCGGCAACGACCCGGACGATGTCGAGCAGCTCTGGTCGCAATTGGGCGATGACTATTTCCTGCGCCACACCGCAGGCGACGTGGCCTGGCACACCGACGCAATCCTGCAGCAGCCGGTCGACGGCGGCCCGCTGGTGCTGATCAAGGAAACCACCCAGCGCGAATTCGAGGGCGGCACGCAGATCTTCATCTATGCGCCCGACCAGCACGACTTCTTCGCCGTGACCGTGGCCGCCATGGACCAGCTCAACCTGAACATCCACGACGCCCGCGTCATCACCTCCAGCAGCCAGTTCACCCTCGACACCTACATCGTGCTCGACACCGACGGCGACTCGATCGGCGACAACCCGGTGCGCGTCAAACAGATCCGTGACGGCCTCACCGACGCCCTGCGCAACCCCGATGACTACCCCACCATCATCCAGCGCCGCGTGCCGCGCCAGCTCAAGCATTTTGCCTTTGCGCCCCAGGTGACCATTTCCAACGACGCCCAGCGCCCGGTGACCGTGCTGGAACTGAGCGCGCCGGACCGGCCGGGGCTGCTGGCCCGTATCGGCACCATCTTCCTGGAGTTCGACCTGTCGCTGCAAAACGCCAAGATTGCAACCCTGGGCGAACGGGTCGAAGACGTGTTCTTTATTACCGACGCCGACAACCAACCGCTGTCCGACCCTGAGCTGTGCCTGCGCTTGCAGGACGCCATCGTCCAGCAGTTGAGCGTCAACCAGGAGCCCGGCGCCACGCCGTCACGCCTGACCTTCTAACCCATTCCCTTGCTCTGTGGGCACGCCGGCGCCCACAGGGTGTGTGCCCATTTTGATAGAGGCCTACATGAACAACGCCCTGAACCAGTTGCAGCCCTACCCGTTCGAAAAACTGCGCGCCCTGCTCGGCAGCGTCACGCCAAACCCAGACAAGCGCCCTATCGCGCTGTCCATCGGCGAGCCCAAGCACACCTCCCCGCAATTTGTGGCCGACGCACTGGCAGGCAGCCTCGACCAGATGGCCGTCTACCCCACCACGCTGGGCATCCCGGCCCTGCGCGAGGCGATTGGCGTGTGGTGCGAGCGCCGCTTCGATGTGCCTCAAGGCTGGCTGGACCCGGCGCGCAATATCCTGCCGGTCAATGGCACCCGTGAAGCGTTGTTCGCGTTTACCCAGACCGTGGTCAACCGCGGCGACGACGCGCTGGTGGTCAGCCCGAACCCGTTCTACCAGATCTACGAAGGCGCAGCCTTCCTCGCCGGGGCCAAGCCGCACTACCTGCCGTGCCTGGACGCCAACGGTTTCAACCCGGACTTCGACGCCGTGTCCGCAGACACCTGGAAGCGTTGCCAGATCCTGTTCCTGTGCTCCCCGGGCAACCCTACCGGCGCACTGATCCCCGTGGCCACCTTGAAAAAACTCGTCGCCCTGGCCGACGAGCATGACTTTGTCATCGCTGCCGACGAGTGCTACAGCGAACTCTACTTCGACGAAAACACCCCGCCGCCCGGCCTGCTCAGCGCCTGTGTGGAACTGGGCCGCGAAGACTTCAAGCGCTGCGTGGTGTTCCACAGCCTGTCCAAGCGCTCCAACCTGCCGGGCCTGCGCTCCGGTTTTGTGGCGGGCGACGCCCAGATCCTCAAGGCGTTCCTGCTGTACCGCACCTACCACGGCTGCGCGATGCCCGTACAAACCCAACTGGCCAGCATTGCCGCCTGGCAGGATGAGGCCCATGTGCAAGCCAACCGCGACCTGTACCGGGAAAAATTCGACGCCGTGCTGGCCATCCTCAAGCCCGTGCTGGACGTGCAGCACCCCGACGGCGGCTTCTACCTGTGGCCGAATGTGAAGGGCGACGATGCCGCGTTTTGCCGCGACCTGTTCCAGCAAGAACACGTCACCGTTGTGCCGGGCTCCTACTTGTCCCGCGAAGTGGACGGCGTCAACCCCGGCGCCGGTCGTGTGCGCCTGGCGCTGGTGGCTCCGCTGGCCGAGTGCGTCGAAGCCGCCGAGCGGATTCGCGCGTTTATCCAACGTAAAAACTGATCGACCCGCGCAAGGAACTGATGATTCATAACAGCCGCTCAGAGGTTCGCTACTTGAGTGCCTGCTATGGACATCGGCTCTTTTGGCCACTTCTTCGAATACGCCTGCGCATGCGCCGGCAGGCGTTGGTTGCAAAAACCGTGGCAGGGCCGGGGTTACCCACTTGGGGAACCGTCACACCTGATACCCACCGCCCAAGCGATTAAGTACCATCGCCCGAATATCGGAAAACGCCTCCGCCAGGTCTGCCTGCTTCACCTCATAAGCCTGATCAGGCACCTCGCAATCAATCTTCAGTTCGCCTTTCCAACTGTCCGTGGTATCGACATAAGGAAAGTTACCGGCGACGTTCCAAAACAAATTATTGAACTCCGGAATCTTGCCGTCCGCCTTTTCCTTGGCGTGGGAGCCCAATTGCGCCAGGTAAGTACTGACATTGACTGTCGCCTCAATCAGCTGAATACAGTGACTGAACACCAAGTGGCGGGCGGCAATTTTACTGAACAGACGTTCTTTTTCGGCAGCGGGCAGCGCCTCGTCCTTGGTGGCATCGACCAATGCATCCATCGCATGCTGGAGTTCGCCCTGGCTTTGGCGAACCGATTCGGAAAATCGGAAATGATCAATAAGCGCTGGCTGGGCGGACGCCTGATCATCGCGGCTCATCTTGCCTAGCTTGGCGAGGTAATCGGCATAAAAACCCTGGCTGTTTGCTTGATCAGGGGCAATGGTCGCCAATTTGGTTAACCCGCTCAGCACCTTCAGCGGGACCTCATACCCCCAACGCTCATCCTGCCGGAATTCGCTGGGTTTCTGACGCAGCGAACGTGGCAGGCTTTTCCCGGTATAAACCCCGGAGTCCATGGCCATGAGCATATGCCTGGCGACTCGCTCACCCTGCTTGTGCCTCGGCACCTGGGCCTGCATGCTGTTTTCGGCACCCAGCGTCAGGTGTCCCTTGGAGAGTATTTTCGGCGCAACGGTAATGGTCTTGTTCTGCATCTTCTTAAAGAGCCCGTCATCACCAATGGCCGTGATCAGTAACTTGGCTCGCTCACGCCCGGGCATGGCGCTGATGTCGCTGAAGGACAGATGCCGATACTTTTTCAGCTTCAGCACTTCGCTCGTCAACGCCCGGGTCATATCGTCAATATCCATATAAACGTTGACCTTGCCGGGATCGAGCATGCCGCACAGGTGGCGAAGAAGGTCCGAGCGTGCGCCGACGTTTTCCGACAGGGGGTGGTGATAAATTTTTGTCAGCATAAGCCGTGTGGCGTCGTCGTCCACCGCGTGGATCATGTCTTGAATGTCATCGCGTGGATGAACGTTCAACCGTGATTTGGCGATCATCGAGTGCGGGATTTCAATCTCGCTGCCATTGGGGCGCACTACGGGCCTGAGTAGCGCCGACAGGTTTCTGTCCATGTCGGTCCACAGCGAAGCATTCACGTTTTTGGGGGCCCGGTTCGCCGCAAAACTGGACGTTATGTAAGCCGTCGCCATCTTTTCCCGGTAAGACTGCCGCGATGAGCTGGCAGGCGCGTAGCGAGACACTGACGTCCAGATAGCGTGCAGATTCAAGCTGTCCTCACCGCCAGACGGCCGCTTTTGCAAAATATTCAGATCGTCGTCAGACGCGGATTGCCCCGTGACGGCCGGTGTACCACCCACCGGTTCATGTCGCGGCTCGCCCGTATGCATGCCCGCAGGGGGTGGACCGTATGACGACACTCTGTTCAATACCTGCGCTCCCGGTTGATGCACATAAAAAGATACGATTCTTGCAACCCGATAGTGAGTGGAACAACGCCCAAACCGGTTCCCACCGTCCGGCGCCCCGCTCAATCGTCCGCCTGCGACAATGGCCTGGCCACCTGCTCCAAGGACTGGCGCTCGGCCGCCACGCCCCATACCGCCTGCACCACCGCAGCCGCACACATCATGACGGCACCGATCACGTAGCCCAGGAACAGACTGCTGCGCTCCTGGGTCTGGATCAGTTGGCCGAACAACATCGGCCCGATGATCCCGCCAAGGCCGGTGCCCAGGGCATAAAACACGGCGATGGCCAGGGCGCGGATTTCCAGCGGGAAGGTTTCTGCCACCGTCAGGTAGGCAGAACTGGCGGCGGCCGATGCGAAAAAGAAAATCACCATCCACGACGCGGCTTGCTGCGTCACGTCCAGCCAGCTTTGCTGGAAGGCGTACCCGGTGATGACCAGCAACACCCCCGAGATCGCGTAGGTGCTGCTGATCATGACGCGGCGCCCGACCACATCGAACAGGCGCCCCAGCAGCAACGGCCCGCAGAAGTTACCCAAGGCCAGCGGTAACACGTACCAGCCGACCCGCTCGGAAGGCACGTGATAAAAGTCGGTGAGCACCAGGGCGTAGGTAAAGAAAATCGCGTTATAGAAGAAGGCCTGGGCGGTGAGTAACGTCATGCCGACCAGCGCCCGACGGCGAAAACTCACAAACAGGGTATGGAAGATCTCCCCAAGCGGGGTGTGATCGCGCGCGTGCAGGCGCAGCGGCGCTCCGGTGACGGCTGACAGCGTGTGGCCTTGCTGCTTGAAGCGTGCCTCGATGCCTTCGACGATACGTCGCGCTTCGTCGTGCCGCCCATGGATCATCAGCCAGCGCGGGCTCTCGGGCAGCCACAGGCGCATCACCAGAATCACCAGGCCCAGCGCGGCGCCGATGCCAAAACACAGGCGCCAGCCCAGGTCCTCGCCAACCAACTGCGGGTCCAGCAACACAATCGCCCCGCCGGCCCCCAGGGCAGCGCCCAGCCAGAAGGTGCCATTGACGGTCAGGTCCACCCAGCCACGGTAGCGGGCAGGCGTGAACTCCTGAATGGTCGAATTGATGGCGGTGTATTCGCCGCCGATGCCCATGCCCGTGAGAAAGCGAAACAGCAAAAAGCTTTCCAGGTTGAACGAAAACCCGGTGGCCGCCGTGGCCCCGATGTACAACCACAGCGTGACAAAAAACAGCTTGCGACGCCCCATGCGATCGGTCAGCCAGCCGAACAGCAAGGCGCCCAGCACCGCACCGGCGATGTAAACGCCGCCCGCCAGGCCGATATCAAAATTGCTCATGCGCAGGTCCGGGCTGCTCTTGAGCGCGCCGGACACCGAACCGGCCAGGGTCACCTCCAGGCCATCGAGCAGCCAGGTGATACCCAGCGCAAACACCATCAACGTATGAAAACGGCCCCAGGGTAATCGATCAAGTCGTGCAGGAAGATCGGTTTCAAATAGCTGCCCGCGCTCGCGGTGACGCTGATGTACGGTCATGGCCAATCCTTGTCGGGAATTTTTATAAGTCAAAAAATCCGAGCCGATCCGCCAGACTAAAGTTCCAGTTCATTGACCGGCGTAAAAGGCGAGGGGCACGTTTGTCATGACGCCGGGTGCATCATGCTCAAGGCAGGCGTACACCGCCCGGCCGCCCGGACCGATTTGTAAAGAGACAGTCGGGGCGCCGAGTGAATTGACGTGGCATAATCCGGGGCTGACTTTCGCAGCACTATTGGGAAAGGGGTGGGGAATAAAATATGCCCAATAAAATCAACACGTTAACAATTTTTGGCATCAAAGCCTGCGACACCATGAAAAAGGCGCGCACCTGGCTGGATGAACACGCCGTGAACTATGCGTTTTACGACTACAAAACGGTCGGTATCGACCGCGAACACTTGACCCAATGGTGCAACGAGCACGGTTGGCAGGTGGTTTTGAACCGTGCAGGCACCACCTTTCGCAAGCTCGAAGACGAACAAAAAGCCGATCTCGACCAAGCGAAAGCCATTGAATTGATGCTCGCACAACCCTCGATGATCAAGCGCCCGGTGCTCGATCTCGGTGACAAAACCCTGATTGGCTTCAAGCCAGATAGCTATGGGGCGGCCCTCAAGTAGGCCAGCCCACTTCCATTTTTGTAGAGGTATCAACATGTCCCATTCCCTGTTCAGCCTGGGCTTCGGCGTCGGCACCCAGAACCGTCAAGGTGCCTGGCTGGAAGTGTTCTACGCGCAGCCCCTGCTCAAGCCGTCGGCCGAGATCATCGCCGCCATCGCCCCGATCCTGGGTTACACCGAAGGCAACCAGGCCATCACCTTTACCGTGGCCCAGGCCTCCCAACTGGCTGAAGCCCTTAAAGGTGTGGATGCCACGCAAGCCGCGCTGCTGACCCGCCTGGCCGAAAGCCATAAGCCGTTGGTGGCCACGCTTTTGGCCGACGACGCCGCGCTGACCTCTACCCCCGAGGCCTACCTCAAGCTGCACCTGCTGTCCCACCGCCTGGTCAAGCCGCACGGCCTGAGCCTGGCCGGTGTGTTCCCGCAGTTGCCGAACGTGGCCTGGACCAGCCAGGGCGCCATCGACATCGGCGAGTTGGCCGAGCGTCAGCTGGAAGCGCGCCTGCGCGGCGAGCTGCTGGAAGTGTTCTCGGTGGACAAGTTCCCGAAAATGACCGACTACGTGGTGCCGGCCGGCGTGCGTATCGCTGATGCCGCGCGCCTGCGCCTGGGCGCCTACGTGGGCGAAGGCACCACCGTGATGCACGAAGGTTTCGTCAACTTCAACGCGGGCACCGAAGGCCCGGGCATGATCGAAGGCCGCGTGTCGGCGGGCGTGTTCGTGGGCAAGGGCTCGGACCTGGGCGGCGGTTGCTCCACCATGGGCACCCTGTCGGGCGGCGGCAACATCGTGATCAAAGTGGGCGAAGGCTGCCTGATCGGCGCGAACGCCGGTATCGGTATCCCGCTGGGCGACCGCAACACCGTGGAGTCGGGCCTGTACGTGACCGCCGGCACCAAAGTGGCATTGCTCGACGAGCAGAACCAGTTGGTCAAAGTGGTCAAGGCCCGTGAGCTGGCCGGCCAGCCGGACCTGCTGTTCCGCCGTAACTCCGAAACCGGTGCCGTGGAGTGCAAAACCCACAAATCGGCGATCGAACTGAACGCAGCGCTGCACGCTCACAACTAAGCAGCGACTCGATGCCACTAGCGGGCCCCCAACCTTGGGGGCCTGTTTATACGAGCCTTGATCACCATGCTTGTGCCCTCCCCCTGGCGCGCCGACTTCCCGGCCATCGCCACCCTGCAACGGCAAGACCAGACCTACCTGGACAACGCCGCCACAACCCAAAAGCCCCAGGCGCTGCTGGATGCCATCAGCCATTACTACGCCAGTGGCGCTGCCAACGTGCACCGCGCCCAGCATTTGCCCGGCGCCCACGCCACTCAGGCGTTTGAAGACAGCCGCAGCAAAGTCGCGCAGTGGCTCAACGCCGGTGACCACGGGCACATCATCTTCACCCACGGCGCGACCAGCGCGCTGAACCTTCTGGCCTATGGGCTGGAGCACTTATTCAACCCGGGCGATGAGATCGTTATCAGCGCCCTGGAACACCACGCCAACCTGTTGCCGTGGCAACAACTGGCCAAACGCCGCGCGCTGACCCTGGTGGTCTTGCCGCTGGACGAGGACGGTGTGATCGACCTGCACACCGCCGCCCAATTGATCGGCCCGCGCACCCGCTTGCTTGCGGTGAGCCAGCTGTCCAACGTGCTGGGCGCCTGGCAGCCACTGCCGCAACTGTTGGCGCTGGCCCAGGCGCACAACGCCCTGACCGTGGTCGATGGCGCGCAGGGGATCGTCCATGGCCGCCATGACGTGCAGGCCCTGGGCTGCGATTTTTATGTATTTTCCAGCCACAAACTCTACGGGCCCGACGGCGTCGGCGTGCTGTATGGCCGCACAAGAGCCCTGCACCACCTGCGTCACTGGCAGTTCGGGGGCGAAATGGTGCAACAGGCTGACTACCACAGCGCAAGCTTTCGCCCCGCGCCGCTGGGTTTTGAAGCGGGCACCCCGCCGATTGCCAGCGTGATCGGCCTGGGCGCGACCCTGGACTACCTCAGCTCCCTGGACCAACCGGCCGTAATCGCCCACGAAGCGGCCCTGCATGACTACCTGCTGCGCGGGCTACAGGCGCGCAACGGCGTGCGGGTGCTGGGCACGCCGCAGGTGGCACTGGCCAGCTTTGTGGTGGACGGCGTGCACAACGCCGACCTCGCCCACTTGCTGACCGAACAAGGCATTGCCGTGCGGGCCGGGCATCATTGCGCAATGCCGTTGCTCAAGCACCTGGAACTGTCAGGGGCGATCCGGGTGTCCTTGGCGCTGTACAACGATTCCGATGATCTGGAGCGGTTTTTTGAAGCGCTGGATCAGGCACTGGACCTGTTGCGATGACATTACCCAAGGATGCAGTGGTCGCGCTGGACACCTTCAAGGCCGTCGGCAGTTGGGAGCAACGCGCGCGCTTGCTGATGCAATGGGGCGAACGCCTGCCCGCCCTGCCAGGCGCCGATAAAATCGACGCCAACCGGGTACAGGGCTGCGAAAGCCTGGTGTGGTTGACCGGGCGCCTTGAAGACGGGCATTGGCAATTTGCCGCCAGCAGCGAGGCACGCTTGATTCGCGGGCTGGTGGCGTTGCTGCTGGCGCGCGTCAACGGGCTGTCGGCGCATGAGTTGCAAGCGGTCGACCTGCCCGACTGGTTCAGCCAGTTGGGCCTGTCGCGTCAGCTGTCGCCGTCGCGCAGCAACGGCTTGAATGCGGTGCTGCAACGCATGCGGGAACTGAGCCTGCCTACGACGTCTTGAGCCGGTCGGCCGGGCGGCGGACGCCGGCCACCAGTTTGTCCACGGCCTTGGTTGCGGCCACCATGCCAAAGGTCGCCGTCACCATCATCACCGCGCCAAACCCACCGGCGCAGTCCAGCTTCACGCCATCGCCCACAAAACTCTTCTGCAAACAAATGCTGCCGTCGGGCTTGGGGTAGCGCAGTTGCTCGGTGGAAAACACACACGGCACGCTGTAATGCCGGGTCACGGTGCGGGAAAACCCGTAGTCACGGCGCAAGGTCGAACGCACTTTCGAGGCCAGCGGGTCATTGAACGTGCGGTTCAAGTCGCACACTTGAATCAGCGTCGGGTCGATCTGCCCGCCCGCCCCGCCGGTGGTGATGATCTGGATCTTGCGCCGCTTGCACCAGGCAATCAGCGCGGCCTTGGCGTTGACGGCGTCGATGCAGTCGATCACGCAGTCAATGTGGGGCGTGATGTACTCGGCCATGGTGTCACGGGTCACGAAGTCGCTGACCGCATGCACCGTGCAATCGGGGTTGATCCCGCGCAGGCGCTCGGCCATCACCTCGACCTTGGGCTTGCCCACGGTGCTGTCCAGCGCGTGCAACTGGCGGTTGGCGTTGCTCACGCACACATCGTCCAGGTCGAACAGCGAGATTTCGCCCACGCCGCAACGGGCCATCGCTTCCGCCGCCCAGGAGCCGACACCGCCCACGCCAACGATGGCCACATGGGCCGCTTTCAGGCGCGCCAGCCCTTCAATGCCGTACAAGCGGGCGACGCCGGCAAACCGTGGATCTTCTGTACTCATGACCATCACCTCAAAAACCGGCGCGCATTATGGGCGATGCAGCGACAAGTTTTAAGCTACAAGTTAAGAACTAAGCGTCGTTTTCGCTGCCGAATGTGAGGTTTTTCCTACCTTGCTGTACGGTCAGGGAATGGCCGGTGTAGGATGCGCGCCGTTCGGCGCAGGCCGACGCCTCTTTTCGTTCCGCACCCTTTGGAACCCGAAATAGCCATGTCATCGCGTAAATTTGGACTCAACCTGGTGGTGGTGCTGGCGATTGCCGCGCTGTTCACCGGTTTCTGGGCGCTGATCAACCGCCCGGTCACCGCTCCCAACTGGCCTGAACAGATCTCCGGCTTTTCCTACTCGCCCTTCCAACTGGGGCAGTACCCACAAAAAGACCAGTACCCCACCGACGATCAGATGCGCCGTGATCTCGAGATCATGAGCAAGCTGACCGACAACATCCGTACCTACTCGGTCGACGGCACGCTGGGGGACATTCCCAAGCTGGCCGAAGAGTTCGGCCTCCGGGTGACGCTGGGTATCTGGATCAGCCCGGACCTTGAGCGCAACGAGCGCGAAATCCAGCGCGCCATCGAGCTGGCCAACAGCTCGCGCAGTGTGGTGCGCGTGGTGGTGGGCAACGAAGCGCTGTTTCGCGAAGAGATCACCCCCGAGGCCCTGATCGTGCTGCTCGACCGCGTGCGCGCCGCCGTCAAGGTGCCGGTGACCACGTCCGAGCAATGGCACATCTGGGAGCACAACCCGCAACTGGCCAAGCACGTCGACCTGATCGCCGCGCACATCCTGCCGTACTGGGAACATATTCCGGTGGACCAGGCGGGCCAATTCGTACTCGACCGCGCCAGGGATCTGAAGAAGACCTTCCCGAAAAAGCCGCTGCTGCTGTCAGAAGTCGGCTGGCCGAGCAACGGCCGCATGCGTGGCGGTGCGGACGCGTCCCCGGCGGACCAGGCGATTTACCTGCGCACGCTGGTCAACAAGCTCAACCGCCAGGGCTACAACTATTTTGTGATCGAAGCCTTCGACCAACCCTGGAAGGCCAGTGACGAAGGCTCGGTGGGCGCTTACTGGGGCGTGTTCAACGCCGCGCGCCAACAGAAATTCAACTTTGAAGGCCCGGTGGTCGCGATCCCGCAATGGCGCGTGCTGGCGATTGGCTCGGTGGTGCTGGCCCTGCTCTCGCTGACCCTGCTGATGATCGACGGCTCGGCCCTGCGCCAGCGTGGCCGTACCTTCCTGACGTTTATCGCCTTCCTGTGCGGGTCGGTGCTGGTGTGGATCGCCTACGACTACAGCCAGCAATACAGCACGTGGTTCAGCCTCACAGTCGGCTTCTTGTTGGCGCTGGGTGCACTCGGCGTGTTTATCGTGCTGCTGACCGAGGCCCACGAACTGGCCGAAGCGGTCTGGACTCACAAGCGTCGGCGCGAATTCCTGCCGGTTGAGGGGCATTCGGACTACCGCCCGAAGGTGTCGATCCACGTGCCCTGCTACAACGAGCCGCCGGAGATGGTCAAACAGACCCTCGACGCCCTGGCCGCCCTCGATTACCCGGACTACGAAGTCCTGATCATCGACAACAACACCAAGGACCCCGCTGTGTGGGAACCGGTGCGCGACTACTGTGCGACGTTGGGCGAGCGCTTCAAATTTTTCCACGTCTCGCCCCTGGCCGGATTCAAGGGTGGTGCGCTGAACTACCTGATCCCGCACACCGCCAAGGATGCCGAAGTGATCGCGGTGATCGACTCCGACTACTGCGTGTCGCCCAACTGGCTCAAGCACATGGTGCCGCACTTCGCCGACCCGAAAATCGCCGTGGTGCAGTCGCCGCAGGACTACCGCGACCAGAACGAAAGCGCGTTCAAGAAGCTCTGCTACGCCGAATACAAGGGTTTCTTCCACATCGGCATGGTCACCCGCAACGACCGTGACGCGATCATCCAGCACGGCACCATGACCATGACCCGTCGCTCGGTGCTTGAAGAACTGGGCTGGGCCGACTGGTGCATCTGTGAAGACGCAGAACTGGGCCTACGGGTGTTCGAGAAAGGTCTGTCAGCGGCCTATTACCACGACAGCTACGGCAAGGGCCTGATGCCCGACACGTTCATCGACTTCAAGAAGCAGCGTTTCCGCTGGGCCTATGGCGCCATCCAGATCATCAAGCGTCACACCGCAAGCCTCTTGCGCGGCAAAGACACCGAACTGACCCGGGGCCAGCGTTACCACTTCCTCGCGGGCTGGTTGCCGTGGGTGGCCGACGGCATGAACATCTTCTTTACCGTGGGCGCACTGTTGTGGTCCTCGGCGATGATCATCGTGCCGACCCGCGTCGACCCGCCGCTGCTGATCTTCGCGATCCCGCCTTTGGCGCTGTTCTTCTTCAAGGTGGGCAAGATCATCTTCCTGTACCGCCGTGCGGTGGGGGTGAACCTCAAGGACGCGTTCTGCGCGGCGCTGGCCGGCTTGGCGTTGTCGCACACCATCGCCAAGGCGGTGCTGTACGGTTTCTTCACCACCAGCATTCCGTTCTTTCGTACCCCCAAAAACGCCGATAACCACGGCTTCTGGGTAGCGATCTCGGAAGCCCGCGAAGAAATGTTCATCATGTTGCTGCTGTGGGGCGCCGCGCTGGGGATCTACCTGGTGCAGGGCCTGCCGAGCAACGACATGCGCTTCTGGGTGGCGATGCTGCTGGTGCAATCGCTGCCGTATGTGGCGGCGTTGATCATGGCGTTCCTGTCGTCCCTGCCAAAACCTGCGCCGGAACCTGACGCTTAAAACCTGCGCGATGTACTAAACGGCGGCCTCTGGTCGCCGTTTTGCTATAAGATAACGGCCGTTTGCAAAGGCCGGTCCAGCCTCATCCCCCAGGGGATGTTTATCGCTGCACATCTTGTATTGCACATTCGCTTTGCGCCCACGACACGCTTCCCGGAGTTTTCCCATGACGGCCCATGCCGACCTTTCGCCGACCCTCCAACTCGCCATCGACCTGATCCGTCGCCCGTCGGTCACCCCCCTCGACGCCGATTGCCAGAAGCAGATGATGCAACGCCTGGGTGATGCCGGCTTTGCGCTCGAGCCGATGCGTATCGAAGACGTGGATAACTTCTGGGCCACCCATGGCAAGCATGAAGGCCCAGTCCTGTGCTTTGCCGGCCACACCGACGTGGTGCCGACCGGCCCGGTGCAGGCTTGGCAAAACGACCCGTTCGATGCGTTGATCGATGAGCACGGCATGCTGTGCGGGCGTGGCGCGGCCGACATGAAAGGCAGCCTGGCAGCCATGGTGGTGGCGGCCGAACGGTTTGTCACCGACTACCCGGACCACAAGGGTTCGGTGGCGTTTCTGATCACCAGCGACGAAGAAGGCCCGGCGCACCACGGCACCAAGGCGGTGATCGAGCGCTTGGCGGCGCGCAAGGAGCGGTTGGACTGGTGCATCGTCGGCGAGCCGTCGAGCACCAGCCTGGTAGGTGATGTGGTCAAGAACGGCCGTCGTGGCTCCCTCGGCGCCACCCTCACCGTGCGTGGCGTACAGGGCCACGTGGCGTACCCGCACCTGGCCAAGAACCCGATTCACCTGGCCGCCCCGGCGCTGGCCGAACTGGCCGCCGAGCATTGGGACGACGGCAACGCCTTTTTCCCACCCACCAGCTTCCAGATTTCCAACGTGAATTCCGGCACCGGCGCGACCAACGTGATCCCGGGTGACCTGACGGCGGTGTTCAACTTCCGTTTTTCCACCGAATCCACCGTGGAAGGCCTGCAGCAGCGGGTCAACCAGATTCTCGACAAGCACGGCCTGGACTGGCACGTAGAGTGGGCGCTGTCGGGCCTGCCGTTCCTCACCGAGCCGGGCGCGTTGCTGGACGCGGTGTCGGCCAGCATCAAGCACATCACCGGGCGTGACACCCAGGCATCCACCAGCGGCGGCACCTCCGACGGGCGTTTCATCGCCACCCTGGGCACCCAGGTGGTCGAGCTGGGCCCGGTCAATGCGACAATCCACCAGGTCAACGAGCGTATCCTGGCCAGCGACCTCGACGTGCTCACCGAAATCTACTACCAGACCCTGATCAAGTTGCTCGCCTGATGCTCGCCTGCCCTCTTTGCAGTGCGCCGCTCAGCGCGGTGGACAACGGCGTGGCCTGCCCGGCCGGGCATCGGTTCGACCGGGCACGCCAGGGTTACCTGAACCTGTTGCCGGTGCAGCACAAAAACAGTCGCGACCCGGGCGACAACCAGGCGATGGTCGAGGCCCGCCGCGACTTTCTCAACGCAGGCCACTATGCGCCCGTGGCCACGCGCCTGGCGCAACTGGCGGCCGAACGCGCACCGCAGCGCTGGGTCGACATCGGCTGCGGCGAGGGTTACTACACCGCGCAAATCGCCGAGGCCCTGCCCCACGCAGACGGTTACGCGCTGGACATCTCCAAAGAGGCGGTCAAGCGCGCCTGCAAGCGCAACCCGGCATTGACCTGGTTGATCGCCAGCATGGCCCGCGTGCCGTTGGCCGATGCCAGTTGCCAGTTCCTGGCCAGCGTGTTCAGCCCGTTGGACTGGAACGAAGCCAAGCGCCTGCTCAGCCCGGGCGGTGGATTGATGAAAGTCGGCCCCACCCGCGGCCACCTGATGGAGCTGCGCGAGCTTTTGTACGACGAAGTGCGCGAATACACCGACGATAAACACCTGGCGCTGGTGCCCGACGGCATGAGCCTGGACCACAGTGAAGTGCTCACATTCGAGCTCAGCCTGGCCGCCCCCCAGGACCGCGCCAACCTGCTGGCGATGACGCCCCACGGCTGGCGCGCCAGTGCCGAACGCCGCGCGGCGGTGATCGAGCAGGCCGAGCCGCTGCGGGTCACGGTGTCGATGCGCTACGATTATTTCGTGCTTCAATAACCCTTTTTCGGGCCTCTGGGCCCCACCGGAATCGCCATGCGCCAACCTGATATCGAGATTTACCTCAAGGACGCCGACGTCGACCACAAGGCCATCGCCGCCTGGCTGACCCAAGCGCTGGGCCCGTGCAGCGACTGGCAGCAAAAAGGCCAGACCTGGAAGTGCAAGGCCGGCAACGTGCCCGTCACCTGGTTGCCCAAAGCCGTCGGCAAATGGAACAGCCTGTACCTGGAAAGCGACCAGACTCCGTGGCAAGACGACATCGCCTGCGCCCGTGCAGCCTTTGCCGCGCTGAACGTCGAAGTGCGCTGCGCGCCGGGAAGCTGGGTAGAAGAAGAGGGTGAAGAAAGCGCGGACACCTGGATTCGTATCAGCGCCGACGGCAAAGAGCAGATCACCTGGAAAACGGCCTGAGGGCGGCGGCAAGCTTCAAGCCATAAGCGCCACGCGCTCATCCACGTGGCCCTTGAAACTTGCCGCTGTCAGCTTACAGCCCCACCACATCCTCGGCCTGCAAGCCCTTCTCGCCGGTCACCACGGCGTACTCCACCTGCTGGCCCTCGGCCAGGGAACGGTGCCCTTCACCCCGAATGGCGCGGTAGTGCACAAACACGTCCTTGCCGTCTTCGCGCTGGATAAAGCCGTAGCCTTTTGCGTCGTTGAACCACTTCACACTGCCGGTTTCACGCGTTGCCATCTGTTTGCTCCCACTTGGTTTTTATTATTGAGTCAGTCGCATTGAACTGCCGAGTATATGGCAGGCTCAAAATCGTTCAACTCAAGTTTACTTCGCCGCTTTTTGCCGATTTTCGGTGAATACGGCACACTAGCGGCCCGAGCACCTGCTCGGTTTTTTCCCACTTGAAGCAGCACGCCTATGACCCGCTCCCCGTTTCGCCGTCTGGTGTTTGGCACCTTGCGTCGACTGTTGTACCTCTGGGTTCGCTCGGAGACGATCAACCAGTCGTCCCTTACCCTCAACCTGGACCGCAGCCGCCCGGTGTTCTACGTGCTGCAATCGCCCTCCCTCACCGAACTGGCCGTGATCGATGCCGAGTGCACCAAGGCGGGCCTGCCGCGCCCGGTGCTGCCTGTATCGGTCGGGCCGCTGATGGAGCCGGCGGCGTTTTTCTACCTCACCCCCGAGCCCGACTGGCTCGGTCGCCAGGACAAGCGCGGCGCGCCGCCCACCTTGACCCGCCTGGTGGACACCTTGAGCGAGCACGCCGAAGAGAATGCACAAATCATTCCCGTCAGTGTGTTCTGGGGGCAGTCGCCCGAGAGCGAGTCCAGCCCCTGGAAGCTGCTGTTTGCCGACAGCTGGGCCGTGACCGGCCGCCTGCGCCGCTTGTTGAGCATCCTGATCCTGGGGCGCAAGACCCGGGTGCAATTCTCCGCGCCCATCAACCTGCGTGAATTGATCGAGCACAATAAAGGGCACGAACGCACCGTGCGCATGGCCCAGCGCATCCTGCGTGTGCACTTTCGTAACCTGAAGACCGCCGTGATCGGCCCCGACCTGTCCCACCGGCGCAACCTGGTCAAGGGCCTGGTCAACATGCCGCTGGTGCGCCAGGCCATCGCCGAAGAAGCCGAGCGCGAAAAAATCGCCCCGCAAAAAGCCAAGGCCCTGGCCCTGCGCTACGGCAACGAGATCGCCTCGGACTACACCTACACCGCCATCCGGTTTCTGGAAGTGGTGCTGAGCTGGTTCTGGAACAAGATTTACGACGGGATCAAGGTCAACAACATCGAAGGTGTGCAAAAGGTCGCCCAGGGCTACGAAGTGATCTACGTGCCCTGCCACCGCAGCCATATCGACTACCTGCTGCTGTCCTACCTGCTGTTTAAAAACGGCCTGACCCCGCCGCACATTGCCGCCGGGATCAACCTGAACATGCCCGTGATCGGCAGCCTGCTGCGCCGCGGCGGCGCGTTTTTCATGCGCCGTACCTTCAAGGGCAACCCGCTGTACACCGCCGTGTTCAACGAATACCTGCACACCTTGTTTACCAAGGGGTTCCCGGTGGAGTACTTCGTGGAGGGCGGCCGCTCGCGCACCGGGCGCATGCTGCAACCCAAGACCGGCATGCTGGCGATTACCCTGCGCAGCTTTTTGCGCTCCTCGCGCATGCCCATCGTGTTCGTGCCGGTGTACATCGGCTACGAGCGCGTACTGGAGGGCCGCACGTACCTGGGCGAACTGCGCGGGG
Organism: Pseudomonas sp. SDO5215_S409; assembly: GCF_054071325.1. NCBI lineage: Bacteria > Pseudomonadati > Pseudomonadota > Gammaproteobacteria > Pseudomonadales > Pseudomonadaceae > Pseudomonas > Pseudomonas sp. SDO5215_S409. The sequence continues at coordinate 100,195 of NZ_JBSVWN010000005.1, forward strand.
CGAGCAAGAAGAAAGAGTCGATTTTCGACATTTTCAAAGTGGTCGGCGCGCTCAAGCAGCGCTTTGGCCAGGTCGCGGTCAACTTCGGTGAGCCCATCAAGCTGGCTGAATTTTTGGACCACGAACAACCCGACTGGCGCACCCAAGCACTGGGCCCGAACTACAAACCGGCCTGGCTCAACGAAACCACGCACCGCCTGAGCGAGCGCGTCGCCCGGCATCTGAACGAAGCGGCGGCCATCAACCCGGTCAACCTGGTGGCGCTGGCGCTGCTGTCCACCACCCGCCTGGCGCTGGACGAACAGGCCATGGCGCGTGTGCTGGACCTTTACCTGGCGCTGTTGCGCAAGGTGCCCTACTCGCCGCACACCACCCTGCCCGAAGGCAATGGGCTGGCGCTGATCCAGCATGTGAAAGACATGAACCTGCTGTCGGAACAGAGCGACGCCCTGGGCAAGATTTTGTACCTGGACGAGCAACATGCCGTCCTCATGACGTACTACCGCAACAACGTGCTGCACATCTTCGCCCTGCCGGCCCTGCTCGCAAGCTTCTTCCAGAGCAGCTCGCGGATGAGCCGCGAACAGATCCTGCGCTACACCCGCGCCCTGTACCCGTACCTGCAATCGGAGTTGTTTATCCGCTGGAACCTGGACGAACTGGACGCGGTGGTCGACCAATGGCTGCAGGCCCTCGTCGAACAAGGCCTGCTGCGCTTCGAAAACGACGTGTACCTGCGCCCGGCCCCAAGCTCACGCCACTTTGTGCTGCTGACGCTGCTGTCCAAAAGTATCGCCCAGACCCTGCAACGGTTTTACATGGCCATTTCGCTGTTGCTCAATAGCGGCCAGAACAGCATCGGCGCCGAGGAACTGGAAGACCTGTGCACCGTCATGGCCCAGCGCCTGTCGATCCTGCATGGCTTGAATGCCCCGGAGTTCTTCGACAAGAGCCTTTTCCGACATTTCATCGAGACGCTTCTGGAGCAGGATGTGCTGCGCCGCGACGACGCGGGCAAGCTGAGCTACCACGACTTGCTCGGTGAGCTGGCCGAAGGCGCGGCCAAACGCGTGTTGCCAGCGGACATTCGCCTGTCGATCCGCCAGGTGGCACTGCATCGCGCTGAAGACGTCGCGGCCCCGCCCGCCGACCCGCAATAAACCCGCTAGATTTACACAGGCGCCGGCCGTCTACGGCGCCGATGACAAGGAGCTGCACCATGAAAAAACTCATCCTGCTGGGCCTGACCGCCCTGCTCGGCGCCTGCCAGAGCCTGCACCCGGCGCCCACGGCACGCCTTGACGGCGAAGTGTTCTACTTGCAACGCATCGCCCTGCCGCCCACCGCCATCCTGAGCGTGAGCCTGTTGGACGTGTCCCTGGCCGACGCGCCGTCCGTGACCCTGGCCGAGCAAAAAGGCCCGGTCAAAGGCCAGGTGCCGCTGCCCTTCCACTTGAACTACGACCCGGCCCAGATCAAAGCGGGCCACAGTTACTCGGTCAGCGCTCGCATCGAACTGGACGGCAAGCTACTGTTCATCACCACCGAACGGCACAACGTGCAGTTGAACGGCCAGGACTCACAACCGCTGCGCGTACGCGTCGACGCCGTTGCCCATTGACCCATCGAACCCAAGGAAGCGCTCATGCTCCGTAACCCTCTTCGTTTCACCGCCCTGTGCGCCGGCCTGCTGCTCGCGGCAAACGCCATGGCCCTGTCCCTGGGCGATCTGTCCCAGGGTGACGCCACCGGCGGCCTCAAGGACGCACTGAGCCAAGGCGCGCAAATTGCCGTCAAGCAACTGGGCGTACCCGGCGGCTTCAGCAACAACCCCGAGGTGAAAATCGGCCTGCCCGGCAAACTCGGCAAAGCCGCCGACAAGCTGAAAATGTTCGGCATGGGCAACCAGGTCGACGAACTTGAAACCAGCATGAACAAAGCCGCCGAACTGGCCGTGGTCAAGGCGCAGCCGATCCTGGTGGACGCGGTGAAAAACATGAGCGTGAGCGACGCCAAGGGCATCCTCACAGGCGGCCAGGACTCGGCCACCCAGTACCTGAACAAAAGCAGCCGCGACAAAATCCGCGCGCAGTTCCTGCCTATCGTCAAGCAAGCCACCGACAAGGTCGGCGTGGCCCAGCAATACAACGCCCTGGCAGGCAAGGCGGCAAGCTTTGGCGCCATCGACGCCAAAAGCGCCAACGTCGAAAACTACGTGACCGAACAGGCGCTGGACGGCTTGTTCAAGATGATTGCCCAGCAAGAAGAAACCATCCGCAAGAACCCGGCCGCTGCGGCGACGAGTTTGGCGAAAAAGGTGTTTGGGGCGTTGTAAGGCCTCGCGAGCATTTCGCCCCCAGACAAACGCCCCGATTATTCGGGGCGTTTTGCCAAGGCCCTACAAGGCATCCTTACGCACCCTGAACCACGCCGCGTACAACGCCGGCAAAAACAGCAACGTCAGCGCCGTGGCCACGATCAGCCCGCCCATGATCGCCACGGCCATCGGCCCGAAGAACACGCTGCGTGACAGGGGGATCATCGCCAGTACGGCCGCAAGGGCGGTCAGCACGATGGGGCGAAAACGTCGCACGGTGGCTTCGATGATCGCTTGCCAGGGGGCCAGCCCGGCCTTGATGTCTTGCTCGATCTGGTCCACCAGGATCACCGAGTTGCGCATGATCATGCCCGACAGCGCGATAGTGCCGAGCATGGCGACAAAACCGAAGGGCTGGCGGAACACCAGCAGGAACAGGGTCACGCCGATCAAGCCCAAAGGCGCTGTGAGAAACACCATGGCGGTGCGTGAGAAACTGCGCAGTTGCAGCATCAGCAACGTCAGCACCACCACGATGAACAGCGGCACACCGGCCTTGACCGAGTTCTGCCCGCGGGCGGAGTCTTCGACGGTGCCGCCCACTTCAAGCAGGTAGCCATCCGGCAATTGGGCGCGCACATCGGCGAGGGTCGGCAGGATCTGCGCCACCAGGGTGGCCGGTTGTTCCTGGCCGTAGATGTCAGCGCGCACGGTCACGGTAGGCAGGCGGTTACGGTGCCAGATCACCCCTTCCTCAAAGCCGTATTCCAGGGTCGCGATCTGCGACAGCGCGACGCTTTTGCCATTGTCGGTCGGCACCGCCAGGCTGGGCAGCAACGACAGCTCGGTGCGCTCCTGGGCCGTGCCGCGCAGGAGGATTTCGATCAACTCGTTGTCTTCGCGGTACTGGCTGACGGTGGAGCCGGTCAGCGAGCTCTGCAGGAACTTCGACAGGTTGGCGGTGCTCACGCCCAGCGCGCGGGCGCGGTCCTGGTCGATGTTGAGCGAGACAATCTTGCTGGGCTCTTCCCAATCCAGATGCACATTGACCACGTGGGTATTTTCGCGAACCTTGGCCGCCACTTTCCGCGCCAGGGCGCGGACTTCGTCGATGTGCTCGCCTGTCACCCGAAACTGCACCGGATAGCCGACGGGCGGGCCGTTTTCCAGGCGGGTGACCCGCGCGCGCACGTCGGGGAATTGCTCGTCGAGCGTCCCGATCAACCAGGTGCGCAGGCTTTCGCGCTCTTCAATGGTTGTAGCCAGCACCACGACTTGAGCAAAGCTGGCCGCCGGTAACTGTTGGTCCAGGGGCAGGTAAAAACGCGGCGAGCCGGTGCCGACATAGGCCACGTAGTTCTCGATACCGACATGCGCCTTGAGCAGCCCCTCCAGGCGTTTGACCTGATCGGCGGTGTTACTCAAGGACGCGCCTTCGGCCAGTTTGAGGTCAACCATCAGCTCCAGCCGCCCGGAGGCCGGGAAGAACTGTTGCGGGACGAAGCGGAACAGCCCCACCGAGCCGATAAACGCCAGCAGGGTCAGCACGATGACCGTCTTGCGCCGACGCACACACCACTCCACCAAACGCCTTACCCGCCCGTAGAAGGGCGTGCCGTAGGGATCCGGCCCGTCGGTGCCATGTTTGGCCGCATGAATTTTCGCCAGGTCCGGCAGGAGTTTTTCCCCCAGATAAGGCACAAACACCACCGCCGCAACCCAGGACGCCAGCAGCGCGATGGTCACCACCTGGAAGATCGAGCGGGTGTATTCGCCGGTACTCGACTGCGCCGTGGCAATCGGCAAGAAACCGGCGGCGGTAATCAGGGTGCCGGTGAGCATCGGAAACGCGGTGCTGGTCCAGGCGTAACTGGCGGCCTTGAGGCGGTCGTAACCCTGCTCCATTTTGATCGCCATCATTTCCACGGCAATGATCGCATCGTCCACCAACAGGCCCAGGGCCAGCACCAAGGCGCCCAGGGAGATTTTATGCAAGCCGATCCCCAGGTAGTACATGGTGGCAAAGGTCATGGCCAGCACCAGCGGGATCGCCAGGGCCACCACCATGCCGGTGCGCACGCCCAGGGAAAAAAAGCTCACCAGCAACACAATCGCCAGGGCTTCGGCCAACACCTGCACGAACTCTCCCACACTGGTTTTCACCGCTGCCGGCTGGTCGGACACCTTGCGCAACTCCATGCCTGCGGGAAGGTTGCGCTGCAAGCGGGCGAATTCGCTTTGCAGTGCCTTGCCCAACACCAGGATGTCGCCACCGTCGCGCATGGCGACGGCCAGGCCAATGGCGTCTTCACCCATGTAGCGCATGCGCGGCGCGGGCGGGTCGTTGAACCCCCGGTGAATCTGGGCCACATCACCGATGCGAAACGTCCGGTCGGCCACGCGGATCGGGAAGTTGCGGATCTCGTCGACACTTTTGAAATTGCCCGACACACGCAGTTGCACCCGCTCGGTCGGGGTTTCAAAGAAGCCTGCGGTGGACACCGCGTTCTGCTCCTGCAACGCCTGCTGCACCGCCGCCAACGGTAAGCCGAGGGTGGCGAGCTTGACGTTGGACAGCTCGATCCAGATTTTCTCGTCCTGCAAGCCCAGCAACTCGACCTTGCCCACATCCGCCACCCGCTGCAACTGGATCTGGATGCGATCGGCGTAATCCTTGAGCACCGCGTAGTCGAAGCCGTCGCCGGTCAGCGCGTAGATGTTGCCAAAGGTGGTGCCGAATTCATCGTTGAAAAACGGCCCCTGGATATCCGGCGGTAAGGTCTGGCGGATGTCGCTGATCTTTTTGCGCACCTGATACCACAGGTCGGGAATGGCCTGGGAATGCATCGAGTCCCGCGCCATGAACGTGACCTGGGATTCCCCTGGGCGGGAAAACGACACGATGCGCTCATAGTCGCCGGTTTCCATCAGCTTCTTTTCAATACGCTCGGTGACCTGGCGCGAGACTTCCTGCGCGGTGGCCCCCGGCCAGTTGGTCTTGATGACCATGGCCTTGAAGGTGAACGGCGGGTCTTCACTTTGTCCCAGCTTGGTGTAGGACAACGTACCAACCACCGCCAGCAGGATCATCAGGAACAGGACGATCTGGCGATTACGCAACGCCCATTCGGAAAGATTGAAACCCATCGGGGACTACTCCTTGGCCGCCAGATTCACCACCCGGTTGGCCCGGTCCACCGGGCGCACCTGCTGGCCCTCGTGAAGCACATGCACACCGGACGCCACCACCCAGTCCGCCGGGCTAAGGCCTTCGAGCACCGGCACGCTGTTCTCGCCAAACGCGCCGACCGTTACCTGGGTGCGCGTTAGGGTGTTGTCAGGCTGCACACGCCAAACGTAGGACTGACCGCTGTCGGCACTGAGGGCAGACAGCGGCACCGACAACGCAATAACGCCCTCGGCCTGTATGAAAACACGCGCGCTTTGACCCAGTTCGGCCGCCACCTTGCCTTCGGTAAACGCCACGCGCGCGGCAAAGGTGCGCGACTTCGGATCGGCCGCCGGGGACAGCTCGCGGATGCGCCCGGTGAACCGCTGACCAGGCTGGCTCCACAGTTCAACCGACACCGGCTGGCCCACCTTGAAGCGGCCAAACCCTTGCTCCGGCAGGCTGATCAGCACTTCGCGCTCGCCGTCGGTGGCCAGGGTGAAGACGGTTTGCCCGGCCGACACCACTTGGCCCACTTCCACCGCACGCTTGGCCACCACGCCATCCTGGGGCGCACGCAGCACGGCATAACCGGCCTGGTTGTTGGCCACGTCGAACTCGGCCTTGATTTGCTTGAGGCGAGCTTCACCGGATCGGTAAAGGTTTTCGGAATTGTCGTACTGCGAACGGCTGACCATCTGACGGTCCATCAGGGTTTTGTAACGGTCCCGCTCGGCCCGCACCAGGTTCAGGTTGGCCTCTGCGGCAGCGACTTGGGCACGGGTAGCTTCCAGTTGCAGGCGCACGTCTTGCGGATCGAGTTCGGCCAGCGGCTGGTTGGCCTTGACCCGCTCGCCCTCCTCGACCAGCCGACGGATGACTTTACCGCCGATGCGAAAGGCCAGGTCTGGCTCATAACGGGCGCGCACCTCGCCGGGGTAGCTGGCCATCGCCTGCGCCGACGGTTGCGGCTTGACCACCATCGCCGGGCGAACGGGGCTGGGCGCCGCTTCTTCATGGCCACAGGCGGCCAACAGGAACAGCAAGCTGGCAGGCAACGCAAGGGGCAGGAAATAGCTGCGCATGCTGAATGACCTTTCGCTAATCGTTGTAGGAATAATTATACTGGCGGGTATGTTATTAATACCAAACTCACCAGTCCAGTATTAAAGGTATAAATGTCCGACAATCCGCTTAACACCAATAGCCCCGGGCGCCCCAAGGACATGGCAAAACGCCAGGCTATTCTCGACGCTGCAAAAATCCTGTTCTTGAGCAATGGCTACGCCAGCACCAGCATGGATGCCGTGGCCGTGGAAGCCGGCGTGTCGAAACTCACCGTGTACAGCCACTTCACCGACAAAGAGACGCTGTTCTCTGCCGCCGTTATCGCCACGTGCGAGGAACAAGTGCCGGTGATGTATTTCGAACTGCCCGAAGGCCTGCCGGTAGAGGATTTACTGCTGAACATCGCACGCGGCTTTCATGTGCTGATCAACAGCGACGAGTCGGTGAACCTGCACCGCTTGATGATGACCCTGGGCAGCCAGGACCCGAAGCTGTCACAGATCTTTTTCGAGGCCGGGCCCATGCGCATGCTCAAGGGCATGGAACGGCTGCTGGGCAAGATTGATCAGCGCGGGGCCCTGAAGATCGAAAAACCGCTGACGGCCGCCGAGCACTTTTTTTGCCTGGTCAAAGGCGCGGCGAATTTCCGTCTGCTGTATGGCTGCGGCGAACGGCTGAACGACGAAGCCGCCGAAGCACACGTCAAAGACGTGGTGGGGTTGTTCATGCGGGCGTATGAGAGAGGGTAACGGCAGCTTGTTAACTGAAAGCTGCCCGCGCACATCCGACGTTCAGCTCGCTTTGAGCGCCTTCTTCGCATAAATGTCATAGCGGCTGGACTTGCCGTCCAGTGCGTGGCTCGGCTTGGGGCCTTCGATGCAGGGGGCCTTGCGCGGGCGCTTGACCACCACCCGGTGGGTGGCCAGGGCCAATGCGGCGGCGAGCAGCGCCGGGGCGTCCGGGTCATCGCCGACCAACGGACGAAACAGGCGCATTTCCTTCTTTACCAGGGCGGTTTTCTCACGATGAGGGAACATCGGGTCCAGGTAGATCACCTGCGGCGGCTCGCCTTCCCACTGGGTCATCACCTCGATGGAGTTGCCCTTGAGCAGTTGCATCCGCGCCACGATGGGCGCCACTTCAAAGTCGTCGGCCCCGCGTGCCAGGCCGTCTTCCAGCAAGGCGCCGATCAAGGGCTGGCGTTCGATCAGGCGCATCTCGCAGCCTAGGCTGGCCAAGACAAACGCGTCCTTGCCCAAACCGGCCGTGGCATCCAATACCTGCGGGCGCACGCCTTGGGCAACGCCCACGGCCTTGGCAATCATCTGCCCGCTGCCGCCGCCGTATAAACGCCGATGGGCAGCGCCGCCTTCCACAAAGTCCACACGCACCGGCCCCGGTGCCTCCGGCCCCAGTTGCTGCAACTGCAGCCCCTGCTCGCCCACCTGCACGGCAAAGTCCGCGTCGTCCAACTGCAAGGGCAGGCCCAGCCGTTGCGCCCACTCTTGGGCACGGGCCTGAAACGCTTCGGCCAAGGCCTCGACGCGAATGCGACTGGCTGCGGGTTGTTCGCTCATCGGTGACTGCACTCAAAAAAATTAAGGATCGGCAAAAAGCGGCCGATAAAAAAAATGATCCGGCATTTTGCCAGAGCTGAGCGTCGACCGAGAAAAATGTCAGACATTCCTTCGCTGTTCACCGGCGTATTGCCGACACATAACCACTACGGGCTGCGCAATACCCAAGCGCTGGCCGGTGTGAGTCATGTGTGGCAAGACTTCTTCGCCCAGGCGCTGGCAGAGCAGCGCGGTGAACCGTCAGGCGAGATCGCCGCTCACGGCACGGCCTCCGGGGACACTTCGGTGGAGCCCAAAGCGGCCGGTGACCTGTTGAGCCAGATCGTCACGCAGCGCCAATGTGACGTGCAAGACACCCCGGTCGCCCCGCCCGAGCCGCTGTTTTTGCCCATCGCCGAATTCGAGCTGGACCTGCTGCCCCCCGCCGCGCCGCCTTTCGCACCGGACGACATCGTGGCCCAGCAAAAACAACAGAACTTCGAGAGTGGCTGGGTACGCCCGCTGGTGCTGACCGCCGGTCAACCCCACCCCATACCGGGCCCAGCCCCTGAGCCACGGCCGCTGTTTTTGCCCATCGCCGAGTTTGAACTGGACCTGTTGCCGCCCGCTCCGCCGCCCTACCCGGTCGACGAGTTGGTGCAGCAACAAAAGGACCTGGACTTCGACAGCGGCTGGGCACGCCCGCTCATTCTCAATAATCTGCGCCTGGCGGCCTGACCTAAAGCAGCCCGAGTTGCTCGGCAACCGGCGCCCGGTCCAATACAGGCAACGCCGGTAAACCCGGCAAGCGCACCGTCAACTGGTCATGAAAGCGCATCGCCAGTTGCGCGGCCAGGCGGTTGTCGGACGTGTGCAGAAACACATAGGGCGTTCGCCCCTCCTCGATCCAACCGGCGACCTTTTCAACCCAGGGCACCAAAAACGGGTCATTCGCCTCAAGCTCCGGATGCCCGATAAAGCGCACCTGTGGAAACGCCGTCAGCGCTGCCGGACGCGGAGGCACTTTGGGCTTTTTCGATTGGGCGTGCAGCACCGCCGCCGAGGTACTGGTGCAACTGAACAAGGCCCGTGAGTCCAGGCAGATGCGCTCAACGCCGCGGTCACGCAGCAGGCGGTTGAGCATGCGTTCTTCGTCGCCCTTGGCAAAAAACGCCGCGTGCCGTACCTCCACCGCCAGCGGTCGCTCCAGCGCATCGATAAACCCCGCCAGCTCACCCAGCCGCTGCGGGGTAAACGTGGCGGGCAGTTGCAGCCACAACGGGGAAATGCGCTCGCCCAACGGGCTCATCAGGCCCAGGAAGCTCTCGGCGGCGGGCAGTTGCTCCAGCAGATCGCCGCTGTGGCTGATGTCTCCAGGGAATTTGGCGGTGAAGCGAAAGTGCGCGGGCATGATCTCGGCCCAACGCTGCACCGTGGCCACGGACGGGCGGGCGTAGAAGGTGGTGTTGCCTTCCACGGCATTAAACACTTGGGCATACAGGGCGAGGTAGTCGCTGGCGCGCGCATCGGCGGGGTACAGGTACTCGCGCCAGGCGTTTTCGCTCCAGGACGGGCAACCGAGGTAGTAAGGCAGAACCATCAGATGTGGATGTCGAGGCCCAGCACTTCCATATCCCATTCGACAAAGCCGGCGGTGGTCAGGTAGCTGGCCAGGGCGGTGGCGACGGTTTTGCTCATGGAGCGCGGGAAGACCATGTCTTGCTGGCGCGCTGGCAGGCCGCCGACGCTCGCACCACCCCCGGCTTGGGCACGGGAAGCGTTACCCGCGCCCGGCTGAGGCTCGGCCTGGACTTCGATGAAGTCCGGTGAATCCTCCACAGACTCGTCTACCGTGACGTTCGCCCTGCGAGGCTTACGCTTGATGGGATAGGACTGTGAGGAAAAACCGTCTATGCGCATTGAGGCGAACTCGGTATCGATGATGGCAATTTAGCGGCACTTTCCATAGCGCGCAAATGCTCTGGTGATAACTAGAACACACAAACAGCAAAAGGTTTAAACACCGGGGTTATTTCTGACGATTGGCGTGCGATCAGCGCTGGCGTTCGGCCTTGGTCAGCGCCACTTTGTCGCGCAGGTAGACCGGCTGGGCCTGGTCCGCCGGGATCGCCTCGCCGCGCTCCCAGGCAAACCGCGCCAGGGTCAGCAGGTCTTCGGCATGGGGCAACATCGTGGCATCTTGGCCCACCAGTGCCACGCCCAGGCGCTCGCCATAGCCCCAGCCGGTGCCCGCGCCAAACCAGTCGCCCTGGGCATCAGCGGGCAACGCCGACGCCTCGGGCGGCTGCACGGCTTCGCTGCCGACCAGACGCATCTCGCCCGCCGTTTCCCGGTAGCAGCCCCAATACACCTCATCCATACGAGCATCGATGGCCGCCGCCACCTGGCGTGCGCCGTGTTCGCGGTAGGCGCGCTGCGCCAGCGCCGCCAGGTTGGACACCGGCAACACCGGCCGCTCCAGCGCAAACGCCAGGCCCTGCACCACGCCAATGGCGATGCGCACCCCGGTGAAGGCGCCCGGGCCACGGCCAAAGGCGATCGCATCCACCGCAGACAACGAGGTGCCCGCGTCCAGCAGCAACTGCTTGATCATCGGCAACAGCTTTTGCGCGTGCAGGCGCGGGATCACCTCGTAGTGGCTCGTGATCTTGCCGTCATGCAGCAAGGCAACGGAGCAAGCTTCAGTCGCGGTGTCCAGGGCCAGCAGGGTGCTCATGAGGGGTACGTCCAGAATCAAAAAAGTGCGCCAGTATAAACAACAACGGCCCGCAAGCGGGCCGTTGTGCGTCACGCCAGGGGTCAGCTCAGTGCGTGCAGCACCTTGCCGGTGATGGCTTCGACCGAACCCACACCTTCGATGTGGCTGTACACCGGCTTGCCATTGGCTGCCGACAGTTGCTGGTAGAAAGCCACCAGCGGTTTGGTCTGGGAGTGATAGACCGACAGGCGATGACGCACGGTTTCTTCCGTGTCGTCCTTGCGCTGCACCAGCTCGTCGCCGGTCACGTCGTCTTTGCCTTCAACTTTTGGTGGGTTGTAGACGATGTGATAAACGCGGCCCGACGCTTCGTGAACACGGCGACCGGCAATGCGCTGCACGATTTCCTCGTCTTCAACCGCGATTTCGACCACGTGGTCCAGCTCCACGCCAGCTTTCACCAGGGCTTCTGCCTGGGGGATGGTGCGTGGGAAGCCGTCGAACAGGAAACCGTTCTTGCAATCGTCCTGGCTGATGCGTTCCTTGACCAGATTGATGATCAAGTCATCGGAAACCAGGCCACCGCTGTCCATCACGCCCTTGGCGATCAGGCCCAGCTCGGTGCCGGCCTTGACCGCTGCACGCAGCATGTCGCCGGTGGAGATTTGTGGAATGGCGAATTTTTCGGTGATGAACTTTGCCTGAGTACCTTTACCGGCCCCGGGAGCTCCCAGCAGAATGACGCGCATCGATGTGCTCCTCAATTTTTTATAAAGTTGACGCTCGGATTCGCCGCGTGGGGCCAATCTCGGAAATGTGGGTCCAGGCCGCCCAAACGGCCAAAGGTTGATCAAGATACACAGCAGGCTCTAAGCACACAAGCCGCCAAAAGTAGGAAGAACCCACCCCGCGCCAGCGCTAGAGTCCGGGGTCGCCCAGCCGCAAAAAAACTCACCGCCCGTTTCCGGGCGGCCCTTGTGGTTTATCTGCAAGCCATTGAGAAAACGCCGAAAATCTCAGCCGGTGTTGCGCAACCCGGCGGCGATACCGGCCACCGACACCAGCAGCGCCTGTTCCAGAGGGCTGTCCTGCGCCGCTTCCTGCTGGCGCGAACGGGCCAGCAATTCGGCTTGCAGCAGGTGCAGCGGGTCGAGGTAGGTGTTGCGCAGGCGAATGAATTCCAGGGTGTCGGGACTGTGGGCCAACAGCTGCGACTGGCCGGTCAACCCAAGCACCACGCTGCACGCCTGCGACAATAGGTCGCGTAAATGCACGCCCAATGGCAACAGGTCGGGCTGCACCAGGCGCTCGTCATACAGGCGCGCCAGGTCGGCATCGGCCTTGGCCAGCACCATTTCGAGCATGTCGATGCGGGTACGAAAGAACGGCCATTGCTCGCGCATCTGCGCCAGCAGGTCGCCTTCGCCGCGGGCCAGCGCGTTGCTCAGTGCCGTTTCCCAACCCAGCCAGGCGGGCAGCATCAGGCGCGTCTGTGTCCAGCCGAAGATCCACGGAATGGCCCGCAGGCTTTCAATCCCGCCCGCACGGCGCTTGGCCGGGCGGCTGCCCAACGGCAAGCGGCCCAGCTCCTGCTCGGGTGTGGACTGGCGGAAGTACTCGACGAACTGCGGATTTTCCCGCACCACGGCGCGATAAGCGCTTACACCGTCCGCCGCCAATTCATCCATCAAATGGCGCCACGCCGGTTCAGGCGGCGGCGGTGGCAACAAGGTCGCTTCCAACACGGCGGCCAGGTACAGGTTGAGGTTTTGCTCGGCGATGTCCGGCAGGCCGAACTTGAAGCGGATCATTTCGCCTTGCTCGGTAGTACGGAAACGCCCGGCCACCGAGCCCGGCGGCTGCGACAGAATGGCCGCGTGCGCCGGGCCACCGCCACGGCCCACGGTGCCGCCGCGACCGTGGAACAACAGCAGCTCCACTTGCTGCTCACGGCAAATGTCCACCAGCCGCTCCTGGGCGCGGTATTGCGCCCACGCGGCGGCGGTGGTGCCCGCGTCCTTGGCCGAGTCCGAATAACCGATCATCACTTCCTGCGGCCCCTGCAAGCGCGCGCGGTAATCGGGTTGCCGCAACAGTTTTTCGATCACGGGGCCGGCGTTGTCCAGGTCGGCCAGGGTTTCAAACAACGGCACCACACGCATGGGCCGCTGCACGCCAGACTCTTTGAGCAGCAATTGCACAGCCAGCACGTCTGACGCAGCGCCCGCCATGGAAATGACATAGGAGCCCAGCGACGCCGCCGGGGCCGCGGCGATTTCCTTGCAGGTATTAAGCACTTCGGCGGTGTCGGCCGACGGTTCAAAATAGCCCGGCAACAGCGGCCGACGGTTGGCCAATTCCTGGGTCAGGAAGCGGATGCGCGCCTCCTCGTCCCAGTCCTCGTAACGGCCCAGGCCCAGGTAGTCGGTGATCTCGGTGACCGCCGCGCAATGCCGGGTGGAGTCCTGGCGCACGTCCAGACGAACCAGAAACAGACCAAAGGTGATGGCCCGGCGCAGGCAGTCGAGCAACGGGCCATCGGCAATCACGCCCATGCCGCAGGCATGCAGCGACTCGTAGCACAGTTGCAACGGCTCCAGCAGTTCCTGATTGTCTTGCAGCACATCGGCAGGCGCCGGGGTGGGCGCGCTCAGCGAAGTGTGCGCCCACTGCCGGGTGGCGCGCAGGCGCTCGCGCAGTTGTTTGAGCAACGCGCGGTAGGGTTCGACACTCTCCCCCACCTTGGCCTGCAACGCCGGGCTGGCCCGTTGCATGGACAGTTCGGCGGCCAATTGGTCGACATCGCGCAGGTACAGATCCGCCGCCATCCAGCGCGCCAGCAGCAGCACTTGCCGGGTGACTGGCGCGGTGACATTCGGGTTGCCGTCGCGGTCGCCGCCCATCCAGGACGCGAACCGAATGGGCGCGGCCTCCAGGGGCAAGCGCAGGCCGGTGGCCGCGTGCAGGGCCTCGTCGGCCTTGCGCAGGTAATTGGGGATGGCGTGCCACAGCGAATGCTCGATCACCGCAAAGCCCCACTTGGCTTCATCCACCGGGGTTGGGCGGGTGCGGCGGATTTCTTCGGTGTGCCAGGCTTCGGCGATCAAGCGTTGCAAGCGCTCGCGGATCTGCTCGCGCTCGGCGCCCGTCAGGTCGCGGTGGTCTTGCAGCGCGAGTTGCGCGGCGATGGCGTCGTATTTCTGGATGAGGGTCCGGCGGGCGACTTCCGTGGGGTGGGCGGTGAGGACCAGTTCGATCTCAAGGCTGGCCAACTGCCGGGCCAGGGACTCACTGCTGTGCCCTTCACTTTTCAGGCGCGCCAGCAACTCGGGCAGCACACGCGACTCAAAGGGCGCCGGGCGCGATTCGTCCCGGCGGTGGATCAACTGATATTGCTCGGCGATGTTCGCCAGGTTCAGAAACTGGTTGAAGGCCCGCGCCACGGGCAGCAATTCGTCTTCTTTGAGTTGGTCGAGGCTGGCGCCGAGTTCTTCGCCGACGACTTTTTCGGCGTCGCCCCCTCGACGGTCGGCCTTGGCGCCTTTGCGAATCTGCTCGATCTTGTCGAGGAACTCGTCGCCGTACTGTTCTCGAATCGTGTTGCCCAGCAGCTCACCCAGCAGGTGAACGTCCTCACGCAAACGTGCATCGATATCGCTCATCAGCCCATCTCCAGCAAAAAATCCGGAACGCTTCGACCTCCAAGAGTGCCGCCCACGGCAGCGTCTTACAAGGAACTTTAAACCTTGGCGATTGCAGCGAGTCTCAACACTGAGCCGCTGCGTGATCCACGCGGGCGGTCGGTCACTGATCAACGCCCGCCTACGGTGGGCCCATTGAGGTTGCCATGAAAATCCGAGAACTGGCCCAACACTGGGAAGAAACCGCCAAGGGGCGCTTGAGCGAAACCCAATACGCTATCCACCTGGACATGGAGGCCGCCGCACGGCTAGCGGCGATTTGCGAGATGTACCCCAAGCGCCATGCCGAAGAACTGCTGGGCGAGCTGATCGGCGCAGCCCTCGAAGAACTAGAGGCCAGCTTTCCCTACATCAAGGGCCAGCAGGTGATTGCTACCGATGAGGAAGGCGATCCGCTGTACGAAGACATCGGCCCCACCCCGCGCTTTCTGATGCTGTCACGGCGTCACCTACATGCCTTATCAGCCAAACCCGACAATCAGAAACACTAATAAACATTTTTGGCGAAAACCACCATCCCCCCCTGAATCCGGGCTCCACACGCGCCCCACATACCGTTCCGTCGTGCAAAAGTTCCACCCTTTGAACATTGACTGCCCAGTCATATATTTTTTTTGAACAAATCGCCAAAACCGCTGAACTATTCAAAAAAGCTTCAGGTCACAGCCAGTAGCCATCACTTGGAACGGGCGTTTAACCAGCGACCTGAAGCAGCTTTCAGATCATGCAGACGCCACCTCGCCGGGATGGATTTTGATGTTTTTCAGGAGTTATCCAATGGAGTTGAAGACGATGAAGACCAGCACTGCCAAATCCTCGTTTAACCACCTGCGCGGGCTCAAATTGGCCGCGCTGGCAATCGGCACCAGCTTCGTACTGGCGGGTTGCGCCGGTAATCCGCCCTCCGAGCAGTACGCTGTGAGCCAGTCGGCGGTGAACAGCGCGGTCAGCGCTGGCGGTACCGAGTTTGCAGCAGTGGAAATGAAATCGGCCCAGGACAAGCTCAAGCAAGCCGAAATCGCCATGCACGACAAGAACTACGACGAAGCCCGTCGCCTGGCCGAGCAAGCCGAGTGGGATGCTCGCGTCGCTGAGCGTAAATCCCAGGCTGCCAAGGCCGACCGTGCTGTGAAGGATTCCCAGAAGGCTATTCAGGAGCTGCGTCAGGAAGGCATGCGCCCTGCTGTGATCCAGCAGAAGTAAACCCCTCTGTGACCGCATCGCACCCGAAATCGAATTGAAAGGACGACACCACTATGCGTAAACAACTGATGATCCCTGCCCTGCTGGCGATGAGCGTTGCTCTGGCGGCGTGCTCCACCCCGCCGAACGCGAACCTGGAAAACGCACGGACCAACTTCGCGGCCCTGCAAGCCAACCCGCAGGCCACTAAAGTTGCCGCCCTGGAAACCAAGGACGCCAGCGAATGGCTGGACAAGGCCGACAAAGCCTACCGCGACAAAGAAAACGAGAAAAAGGTCGACCAACTGGCTTACTTGGCCAATCAGCGCGTTGAAGTCGCCAAGGACACCATCGCCCTGCGCGGTTCCGAAGCCGAGCTGAAAAACGCCGGTGACCAACGCGCCCGCGCGCTGTTGGAAGCCCGTGATGCGCAGATCAAGCAGCTGCAGAACAGCCTGAACGCCAAGCAGACCGATCGCGGCACCCTGGTGACCTTTGGTGATGTACTGTTCGCCACCAACAAGTCGGACCTCAAGTCCAGCGGCCTGGTGAACATCACCAAGCTGGCGCAGTTCCTGCGCGAGAATCCGGACCGTAAAGTGATTGTCGAAGGCTACACCGACAGCACGGGTTCGGACGCTTACAACCAGAGCCTGTCGGAGCGTCGCGCCGCTTCTGTGCAGCGTGCACTGGCCAACCAGGGCGTGGACATTTCGCGCATCGTGACCCAGGGCTATGGCAAGGAATACCCGGTTGCCGACAACGGCAGCGTCTCGGGCCGTGCCATGAACCGCCGCGTTGAAGTGACCATCTCCAACGACAACCAGCCGGTCAAACCACGCACGTCCGTGCAGTAAAACCACGGTTGTAAAAGAGCCCCACCTGAGTGATCAGGCGGGGCTTTTTCATGCCTACTGTTCCTGTTGCGGGGTGGTCTGGCCCAGGCAGCGCACCGCCTGTTTCTGGCGATTGACCAACACCCCGCTCAGGCCCTTTTGTTCGGTGTCGAACAGCACCAGCACGCCGTCCACGCATTGCGCGACCTGGGCGGCCGGGGTCAGGGAGATCTTGTAGTCTTCGCCGGGCACGGTCTTGAGCATGGTGAAGTCGCTGAGCAGCAACGCGTCCTGCGGCTTGGCAAAGTGCAAATAGCCGTAGTACCACAGGCACCCCACGGTGCCGATGATGGTGCCGATGCCGGTGAGGATCAGCGGGATCATGTTGCGTTCTTCGCTCATTGCGGGCTCTCTGATGAATCGGCTGGGGAGCCGGGGTAGTTGGGAATTTCCCCCAACCGGCGCAGGCCGTTGAAGTGCTGCGGGTCGTCCAGGTAGCGCAGCATCACGGTTTGCCAGGTCGGGTCGGCAAAGGTCTGCACATGCCCGCCCCGGGTCAGCTGCAGCACACGCGGTGGCGGCGCGACCTGGTACAGGCGGATGCCGTTGGCCACCGGCACGATCGGGTCGTCCAGGCTGTGAAACAACAGCTTCGGCACGCCCGTCACGCGGGGCATGGCGTTGACCGCACTGTCGGCGTCTGGCACCAGCCAGGACAACGGCACCTGGAACGGCCATGTTAACCAGGACGTACTGAGAGCAAATTGCCCCACGTCACGGTAACTGGCGGGCACGCCGTCGAGCACCAGGGCCTTGAGGCGCGCTTGACGCTCGGGATGTTCGGCCAGGTAATGCACCGCCAGGGCACCGCCCAGGCTTTGGCCCAGCACGATCAGCGGCTGGCCCTGGGTTTCGGGCGCCTTATCGAGCCAAGTGAAAGCCGCGTCGATGTCCTGATACACCGCCGGTAAGGCGGGCTTGCCTTGCGACACGCCGTAACCGCGATAGTCCAGCATCAGCACTTGATAACCCTGCTCGGGCAGCCACCCACTGCCGCCCAGGTGCCAGGACAGGTTGCCGCCATTGCCATGCAGGTGCAGCACCGTGCCTTTAAGCGGCACGCCGGCCTTGGCGGGCAGCCACCAGGCGTGCAGCTTGACGCCGTCGGCGGTGGTGAGCGTGATGTCGCGATACGCCAGGCGCGCGGCGCCGGGGGTAAACGGCAGCCCGGGTTCGGGGTAGAACAGCAGGCCGCTGCAACCGTTAAGTGTGAGCAAGAGGCAAAGAATGCCGAGGATTCTCATCCGTTGAAACCTCGTGAGTGGGTTGAAAGCAGACCCCGTCGAGCGGCAATCATTCACCGTGCAGACCAGCATGCCGGTCGCGCCGTGTGCTCGGTCAGAGGATGTTGGAGTAGTCCGCCTCGATCCGGTCCAGGCTCAGGTGGTTGAGGAAGTTGGAGAAGCACATCCACGCCGCCAGTGCGTTCATGTCGCGAAACTGCTCCGGCAAGTACTTGGGCGGCACCACCAGGCCTTCATCCACCAATTGGCGCAAGGTGCGCATGTCTTCCAGGGTGGTCTTGCCGCAAAACAGCAGGGGCACTTGCTCGAGCTTGCCTTTACGCACGGCCAACTGAATGTAGTTGTAAACCATGATAAAGCCCTTGAGGTAGGACAGATCCTTGGTAAATGGCAGACCCGTCGGCGTGGAGCCGCGGAAAACACGGCTGGCGTTGCCGTAGCTTTCGGCCATTTCAAACCCCTGCTCGCGGAAAAAGTCGAACACCTGCAGGAAGTCGGCGCCCTCTTCCACCATGTGGATGGCGCGGGTGCGGTTGGTGAGTTTGCGCAGGCGGCTGGGGTAGGAGGCGAAGGTGATGATTTCCATCAGGATCGCCAGGCCTTCCTGGGTCACGGTCGACGAGGGCGGGCCCTTGGACAAAAACGTGCAGATCGGCTGGTTGAGGCCGTTGAGGGTGGTGCCCACGTGCACCAGGCCTTCATGCACTTCCAAGGCGCGCACGTCGCGCTCGTTGAACATCGCATCGGCGCGGATCTTGATGTAGTCGGCCCCCGCCGCCGCATCGGCGACGATCCCGTCGGACTCAAACACCCGGATGGTTTCCTCGGCCTCGCCAAACACTTTGTTCAGGCGGCTTTGCAACAGGCTGACGGCGTCCTTGGCGGCCAGGGTCTTGGCTTCGTCCTTGAGGTCGCCACGGCCGTCGATCTGGTCGAGGTAGTCGGACATCATCAGGCCCAGGTCGGCCAGGGTCGGGTCGCCTGCGTGGAACGCATCGGACGCGGCGCCGTACAACTCCTGGGAGATCAGGCCGAAGTCCTCGGTGCCCCGGGCTTCGAGCATGCGCACCACCATGCGGTATTCCTTGCACATGCGCCGCATGATCTGGCCCACCGGGTTGAACTGGCCCAGTTGGCGGGTGATGTCGCGCTCGATGTTCTGGAACTCCAGCTTCACCGCGGAGGAGTCGAACGACAACGGCCGGTTCAGGTAATAGTCGCGGTCCACCGCGGGCATCTTCTTGCCCTTGGCGTCGAGGAACCCTTTGCGGATGCTCTCGTCCCACTTCACGGCGTCGAGGACGCGAATCGGTGTTTGTGTCAGCACAATGCGGTCAGACAGGGTGCGTATCGTCTGCTGGTAATCGTCCACCCGATGTTCCCTCTTCAATCGTTGTTGACCCAAATGCCTGGTTTCAACGGTAGTACCTTTTGCGCAATCGTCATACCGACGCCAGCACCAGGTGCATGTAGCGCTTGAGAATCTCCAGCCGCTCCTCTGCACTCAAAGGCTCCGGGCCGCCGAGCAGGCCCTGATACTCCATCCGGCCGATAATCGCCGTCAACACCTTGGCGTCCTGTTGCGGCTCGCGCGAGCCCAGTATCCGAAAAAACTGGCAAGTGCCTTGCAACAGGATCTGCTGGTGGGAGTGCACCAATTGCGCCAGGCGCGGGTTCAACAGCGCTTCCTGGCGAAACGCCTGCTCGGCCATCAGGTGTTCGCGGCGGTTGAGCAGTTGGCGGCTGACGTAATCGGCGGTCAGGCGGGCAATGTCGTCGGCCAGCAGCGAGCGCGACTGCGCGCTGCCGTCACCCAGGGTGACCATTTCGCTGAGCAGGCTCTCGTTGCGCAGCCACAGCTTGCCCATGAACGCCGCACTGCGTTCCACGTATTGGGCGAAGGTGTCGGTGAGCAGGTCGTCAATGTCCTTGAAGTAATAGGTGGTGGCCGACAACGGCACCCCCGCCTCTGCCGCCACGGCGCGGTGACGCACAGCGCGCACGCCATCGCGCACCACAATGCGCATGGCGGCGTCGAGAATATCCTGCCTGCGCTGCTCGCTGCCCCGGCGGCTGGCCTTGCGGCCCTGGTACTGAACGCTATCGGCCACGGCAGCGGCGATGCCGGCGGCGCCTTCTTGAGCCCTTACGCGGTTCACGACAAGTTTTCCTCTCACAGAAAAAAGCCGCCTTATAAAAGGCGGCTCCAGGTGCATCGAGTTTACGCTTGCGGCCGCATGTGCGGGAACAGGATCACGTCGCGGATCGACGGGGAATTGGTCAACAGCATCACCAACCGGTCGATGCCGATGCCTTCACCGGCCGTCGGCGGCATGCCGTATTCCAGGGCGCGGACGAAGTCGGCGTCGTAGTGCATGGCTTCGTCGTCACCGGCGTCCTTGTCGGCCACCTGGGCCATGAAGCGCTCGGCCTGGTCTTCTGCGTCGTTGAGCTCGGAGTAGGCGTTGGCGATTTCGCGCCCGCCGATGAACAGCTCGAAACGGTCGGTGACGTTCGGGTTGTCATCGTTGCGACGGGCCAGCGGCGACACCTCGAACGGGTACTGGGTAATGAAGTGCGGCTGTTCGAGCTTGTGCTCCACCAGTTCCTCGAAAATCATCACCTGTAGTTTGCCCAGGCCTTCGAAACCCAGCACCTTGGCGCCGGCTTTCTTGGCGATGGCGCGGGCTTTGTCGATGTCGTTCAGGTCGTCAGCGCACAGCTCGGGGTTGTACTTGAGGATCGAGTCGAACACCGACAGGCGCACGAACGGCTCGCCGAAGTGGAACACCTTGTCACCGTACGGCACGTCGGTGCTGCCCAGCACCAGTTGCGCCAACTCACGGAACAACTCTTCGGTGAGGTCCATGTTGTCTTCGTAGTCGGCGTAGGCCTGGTAGAACTCCAACATGGTGAATTCTGGGTTGTGACGGGTCGAGACGCCTTCGTTACGGAAGTTGCGGTTGATCTCGAACACCTTTTCAAAGCCGCCTACCACCAGCCGCTTGAGGTACAGCTCTGGCGCAATGCGCAGGAACATTTCCATGTCCAGCGCGTTGTGGTGGGTTTCGAACGGCTTGGCGGCAGCGCCACCCGGGATGGTTTGCAGCATCGGGGTTTCGACTTCCAGGAAGTCACGCTTCATCAGGAAGCTGCGGATGTGCGCAATCACTTGCGAACGTACGCGGAAGGTGTCGCGCACGTCTTCGTTGACGATCAGGTCAACGTAGCGCTGGCGGTAGCGCTGCTCGGTGTCGGACAGGCCGTGGTGCTTGTCGGGCAACGGGCGCAGGGACTTGGTCAGCAGGCGCACGGTGGTCATTTCTACGTACAGGTCGCCCTTGCCGGAACGGGCCAGGGTGCCTTCGGCGGCGATGATGTCGCCCAGGTCCCAGGTCTTCACGGCGGCCAGGGTTTCTTCCGGCAGGGTCTTGCGGTTGACGTAGACCTGAATGCGACCGCTCATGTCCTGGATCACCATGAACGCGCCACGGTTGAGCACAATACGACCTGCCACCTTGACCGGGATGGCAGCAGCTTCCAGCTCTTCCTTGGTCTTGTCGACATACTGTTTCTGCAGGTCATTGCAGTAGCTGTCACGGCGGAAGTCGTTGGGGAAGGCATTGCCCTTGGCGCGCTCGGCGGCAAGTTTTTCCTTGCGCAGGGCGATCAGGGAGTTTTCTTCCTGTTGCTGGGCCTGGTCGAGTTGTTGGTCGCTCATGTCTTTTGAAATTCCATCACAGGTTCGTTGCCCCGGCCAGCGGCCGGGGATCGCCGGCGAGCCGGCTTCTACAGTCTTACAGCCCGGATTTGAGGCTGGCTTCCAGGTACTCGTCGATGTCGCCGTCGAGCACTTTGTCGCAGTCGCTGCGTTCGATGTTGGTGCGCAGGTCCTTGATTCGCGACGCGTCGAGCACGTAGGAGCGGATCTGGTGACCCCAGCCGATGTCGGACTTGGTGTCTTCCAGGGCCTGGGACGCGGCGTTGCGCTTCTGCATTTCCTGCTCATACAACCGGGCCCGCAGCATTTTCATGGCGGTGTCCTTGTTGGCGTGCTGGGAACGTTCGTTCTGGCAGCTGACCACGGTGTTGGTCGGTACGTGGGTGATCCGTACGGCCGAGTCGGTGGTGTTTACGTGCTGACCACCGGCACCGGAGGAGCGGTAGGTGTCGATGCGCAGGTCGGACGGGTTGATCTCGATTTCGACCTTGTCGTCGATCTCGGGCGACACAAACACCGCCGAGAACGAGGTGTGGCGACGGTTGCCGGAGTCGAACGGGCTCTTGCGCACCAGGCGGTGCACGCCGATCTCGGTCCGCAGCCAACCAAAGGCGTACTCGCCCTTGATGTGCACGGTGGCGCCCTTGATACCGGCGACTTCACCGGCCGACAGTTCCATGATGGTGGCGTCAAACCCGCGTTTGTCAGCCCAGCGCAGGTACATGCGCAGCAGGATGTTGGCCCAGTCCTGGGCTTCGGTGCCGCCGGAACCGGCCTGGATGTCCAGGTAGGCGTTGTTCATGTCCATCTCGCCGCTGAACATGCGACGAAATTCCAGCTTGGCCAGGGATTCTTCCAGGCCTTGGAGGCCTTCGACCACGTCGTTCACGGCGCCTTCGTCGTTCTCTTCGACGGCCATGTCCAGCAGCTCGCGCGAGTCAACCAGGCCGCTGGACAGCTCGTCCAGGGTGTCGACGATCTGCGCCAGCGCCGAGCGCTCGCGGCCCAGTTCCTGGGCGTATTCGGGTTTGTTCCAGACGTTTGGATCTTCAAGCTCGCGATTGACTTCGATCAGGCGCTCATGCTTTTGATCGTAGTCAAAGATACCCCCGAATAGTTTCGGAGCGCTCGGACAGGTCCTTGATGGTGTTAAGGATCGGGTTGATTTCCATGGCGGGCAGCACTCGTTGGCGAACTTTTGAAAGCCGACGAGTATAACGACAAACCGGGGCAAACGTCAGCCCGCTTGGCCGAAAAGGCGGGCTGGAACCGGATTTATACGGCGATAAACATCAGGCCTGCCCGCGCTTTCGGGTTTTGCAGCGCGCCGGGGTCACTCGATGCCCACCTGGTTACGCCCGTTGTGCTTGGCCAGGTACAAGCCCTTGTCGGCCGATGAAATCAACTGGCGGCAATCGGTGCCCTGCAGCGGCGTCATGGTGGACAGGCCAATGCTGATGGTCAGGCTGGCCCCTTGGGTCGGTGCGATATGCGGGATTTTCAACCCAGCCACTGCCTGGCGCAGCTTCTCTGCCACCAGCCGCGCCCCACCGTGGGAGGTGCTGGGCAGCACCAGCGCAAACTCTTCACCGCCATAACGCGCCGGTAAATCCGAAGGCCGGCTGCTGGCCTCGCGAATGGTCGCCGCCACCTTGCGCAGCGCTTCATCGCCTTCCAGGTGGCCAAAGCTGTCGTTGTAGCTCTTGAAAAAGTCCACGTCGATCATCAGCAACGACAGCTGGCTCTGGTCACGCATGGCCCGGCGCCA
This sequence comes from Pseudomonas sp. SDO5215_S409, assembly GCF_054071325.1. Taxonomy (NCBI): domain Bacteria; kingdom Pseudomonadati; phylum Pseudomonadota; class Gammaproteobacteria; order Pseudomonadales; family Pseudomonadaceae; genus Pseudomonas; species Pseudomonas sp. SDO5215_S409. The sequence goes on from NZ_JBSVWN010000005.1 coordinate 123,536, forward strand.
CTCCAGTTCCAGGTATTCGTCGAAATGCCGGCGGTTGGACAGCCCGGTCAGCCCGTCGGAGTTCATCAGCCGCTGCAGCACCAGGTTGGTGTCCAGCAACTGCTGCTGGCTGACCCGCAGCGCCCGGTAGGCGGCGTCGCGCTGCAACAACATCATGTAGGAGCGCGAGTGGTAGCGAATGCGCGCCACCAACTCGATGTTGTCCGGCAGCTTGACCAGGTAGTCGTTGGCCCCGGCGGCAAACGCCGCGCTCTTGATCAGCGGGTCTTCCTTGGTGGACAGCACGATGATCGGGATGTCCTGCGTGGCCGGGTGGTTGCGGTATTCGCGCACCAGCGTCAGGCCGTCCAGGCCCGGCATGACCAGGTCTTGCAGGATCACCGTCGGCTTGATGCGGATCGCCTGGGCAATGGCCTGGTGCGGATCGGCGCAAAAGTGGAAGTCGATGTTTTCTTCATGGGCCAGCCCGCGCCGAACGGCTTCGCCGATCATCGCCTGGTCGTCGACCAGCAACACCATGGCGGCGTTTTCGTCGGTCTTGAAACCGTCCAGTTGTAAATCATTCATGTGCGGTCACCTGAGTTACTGCTTGCCGGCCAGAACAGCGAGGGATATCAGTCATTTGGCGAATACCTCCAGCAATCGTGGCGCAATTGTGTTCAATGGGCGAATTTCAACCGCTGCGTCGATGGCTGCCGCTGCCTTGGGCATGCCATACACCGCGCTGCTGTGCTGATCCTGAGCGATGGTCAGATAACCTTGCTGACGCATCAATTTAAGTCCTTGAGCCCCGTCGCGCCCCATGCCGGTCAGTAACACACCGACCGCATCACCGTTCCAGTGGCTGGCGACACTTTCAAAAAACACATCGATGGACGGCCGATAGATTTCGTTCACCGGCTCGGCGGTGTAGGCGAGCGTACCGTTTTTGAGCAGACGGATATGGTGGTTGGTGCCCGCCAGCAGCACCACGCCACTTTGCGGCGGCTCGCCTTCGCGCGCCAGGCGCACCGGCAGGCTGGAGGCACTGCTCAACCATTGTGCCATCCCGGCGGCAAACACCTGGTCCACATGCTGCACCAGCACGATGGCGGGTGTGAAGTCTCGCGGCAAGCCTTTGAGCAGCAACTCGAGCGCCGCTGGCCCGCCCGCCGACGAGCCGATGGCCACCAGGCTCTGGCGCTTGCCCATGATGCGCGCAATCGCAGGCTCCGTGCGCACGCGACTGCCGCGCTGCCCCACCAGCCAGCCAATGTTCTGGATCTTGCGCAACAGCGGCGCCGCGGCGTCCCGAGGGTTGCCCACGCCCAGCGCAGGGGTGTCGACCACGTCCAGCGCGCCATGGCCCATGGCCTCGAACACCCGGCTGACGTTGGCCTGGCGGTCCACCGTGACGATCAGAATCGCGCACGGGGTGTGGGCCATGATCTGCCGCGTAGCCTCTACGCCATCCATCACCGGCATGATCAGGTCCATCAGGATCAGGTCTGGCGTCAGCTCGGCGCAGCAATTCACGGCCTCTTGGCCATTACTGGCCACCCACACCACCTGGTGGGCCGGTTCCAGGCTTAACGCCCGGCGCAACGCCTCTACCGCCAGGGGCATGTCATTGACGATCGCAATCCTCATGCACGGGCTCCTCCGATCAGCTCAACCACTGCGTCGAGCAGGGCATCGTCATGAAAACTGGCCTTGGCCAAGTAATAGTCGGCCCCGGCATCGAGCCCACGGCGGCGGTCTTCTTCGCGATCCTTATAGGAAACCACCATCACCGGCAGCGACTGCAAGCGCGTGTCGCGCCGCAACAGTGTGACCAGTTCGATACCGTCCATGCGCGGCATATCAATGTCGGTGATGAGCAGGTCAAAGTCCTCTGAGCGCAATGCGTTCCAACCGTCCATGCCATCGACCGCCACCGCCACTTCATAACCGCGATTGAGTAACAATTTGCGTTGCAACTCGCGCACGGTCAGCGAGTCGTCGACCACCAGGATACGCTTGCGCGGCACTTCCAGCGTTTGCTGGGTGCGCCGGGCGATGCGCTCCAGGCGGCCGGTATTGAGCAGCTTGTCCACCGAGCGCAGCATGTCTTCGACGTCGACGATCAGCACCACCGAGCCGTCATCGAGCAGCGCGCCCGCCGAAATGTCCTGCACCTTGCCCAGCCGGGCATCCAGCGGCAGCACCACCAGCGTGCGCTCACCGATGAAGCGCTCCACGGCAATCCCGTAGACCGCCTCACGCTCGCGGATCACCACCACCTTGAGGGTGTCCTCACCGTTCTGCCCGGCCGGGCGTTGCAACAACTGGCTCGCCGCTACCAGGCCGACATGCCGCCCTTCGTGCCAAAAATGCTGGCGGCCTTCCAGTTGCACGATGTCGTCGGGCGCCAGGTCGCACATGCGTTCGATGTGGGCCAGCGGGAACGCGTAGGCTTCTTCGCCCACTTCCACCACCAGGCTGCGCACCACCGACAAGGTCAATGGCACTTCCAGATGAAAACGGCTGCCCTGCCCGGCGGTCTGCTCCAGCACCACCGCGCCGCGCAGCTGGCGCACCATGTGTTGCACCGCGTCCAGGCCCACGCCACGCCCGGACACCTCGGTGACGGTGTCGCGCAGGCTGAAGCCGGGCAAGAACAGGAACGTCAGCAGTTCTTCTTCGCTCAGGCGCAGGGCGGTGTCCACCGGCGTCAGGTGGCGGTCAACGATGCTCGCGCGCAGGCGCTCCAGGTCAACGCCACCGCCGTCATCGCTCAACTCCAGCACCAGCAAACCGGCCTGGTGCGAGGCGCGCAGGCGGATCACCCCTTCGGCAGGCTTGCCCTTGAGCAGGCGCTGTTCGGGCATTTCGATGCCATGATCGACGGCGTTGCGCAATAAATGGGTCAGCGGCGCTTCGAGCTTTTCCAGCACGTCGCGGTCTACCTGGGTTTTCTCGCCCTCGATCTCCAGGCGCACCTGCTTGCCAAGGCTGCGCCCCAAGTCCCGCACCATCCTGACCTGGCCAGCCAGCACATCGGCGAAGGGCCGCATGCGACAGGCCAGCGCCGTGTCATACAGCACCTGGGCGCGCTGCCCGGCCTGCCAGCCGAACTCGTCCAGTTCAGCGGTCTTTTGCGCCAGCAACAGCTGGGCTTCGCCGAGTAAGCGACGGGCGTCGGCCAGGGCTTCCTGGGCTTCCAGGCCCAGATCGACGGTCTTGAGTTGGCCGTCGAGGTTGTCCAGGGCGCGGGCGGTGTTGCTCTGGATCCGCTTGAGCCGTTGCAGGCTGCCCAGGTAGGGCTTGAGCCGCTGGGTTTCCACCAACGACTTGCTCGACAGGTCGAGCAGGCTGTTCAAGCGCTCGGCGGTGACCCGCAAGACCCGCTCGCCGCCTTCGGTCATGCGCTTGCTGCGCGGCACGTCGGCCGTCACGGGCGGCGCAGGCTCGGGTTCCGGCGCCAGCACCGGCAACGCTTCAGTCACCGGCGCGGGGGCCGGCGGGGGCGCAGCGACCTTGGCACCCGCCTGCGAGGGGTCGAGCAAACGCGCCATTAATGCCACGTATCCTTCGACATCCGCAGGCCCCACGCTGTTGCCCGGTGTCGCGATACGCATGAGCAGGTCGGTGCCCTGCAGCAATGCATCAATGTGTTCAGGTTGCAGGTAAAGGCGGCGTTCCTGGGCGCTGACCAGGCAGTCTTCCATCACGTGAGACACGCTGACGCCCGCGTCTACCCCCACGATTCGCGCCGCCCCTTTGAGTGAGTGGGCGGCGCGCATGCAGGCCTCGAGCTGGTCGGCCTGGGTGGGGTTGCGTTCCAGGGCCAGCAAGCCCGCGCTGAGCACTTGGGTCTGGGCGTCGGCCTCCAGGCTGAACAGCTCCAGCAGGGAGGCGTCGCGCATCTGGTCGGGGGTCATGTGAGGCTCCGGGTCACGGCGGACAACAATTGCGTCTCGTCCAGCCAACGCAGGCTGCGGCCTTTGAAGGGCAATACGCCTTGGGTATAGCGGGCGGAGCCTTCGGTGCCAGAGAGCGAAGCGGCCTTTAAGGTGCGCTCGTCAATGGCGTGGATGCCGTCGACTTCATCGACCGGCACCACCACCGGGCCGTCCTGCGCGGCGATGATCAGCATGCGCGGCATCACGCGCCCGCCCGTGGCGCCGCTGCTGGACGGGTCCAGCCCCAACAGCTCCACCAGCGACAGGCACGCCACCAGCGCGCCGCGCACATTTGCCACGCCCAGCAGCGCCCGGGAGCGCTGGTGCGGCAGCGAATGAATCGGCTGCAACGGTGCCACTTCCACCAGGCAGCGGGTGGCGATGCCCAGCCACTCCTCGCCCAGGCGGAACATTAATAGGGAGCGGGTGACCACCTCATCGTCCGCCTCGGCCACCGCCGCCGGCCGCCGGTCTTCCTGCTGCAGGGCGTAGCGGTCGAGCAAACGCGTGGCCGCCGCCGAATACACCGAGCAATTGCGGCAATGAATGTGGTCGTCCAGCAACGGGCAGGACTTGTCGCCATGAATGCCGATGCGGTTCCAGCAATCATCGATGGCCTGGGCGTCGGCCAAAATCAGGTTCAAGCCGGGGTCTAGTGTCATTGTTTACGCTCACTGCGGGCGGCACGGGCCTGCAAACGGCGGGCGCCAGCGACATCGCCCTGGGATTGGAGCAACACCGCCAGGTGCATCAAGGCCTGGGGGTGCTGCGGCTCCAGGTACAGGGCCTTGCGGTAATAACCCTGGGCCTCCAGCGCGCTACCGGCCACATCGCTGAGCAGGCCCAGCCAGTAGAACACCTGCGCCACAGGCGGGTGGTCCTGCAAAAAGCGCTCGCAGGCGGCGCGGGCTTCGGCGGTCTTGCCCTCGTTGGCCAGTGTGGCGATCTGCCCGAGCAGGTCCCCGGCATCCGATTGCACCGCGGCCATGGGCACCACCCGCGCATTCGCCGGGCTGAACGGTCGGGGCTTGGCAGGCAGGGGCGCGGCACTGCGCTGGGGCGTCGGCGCGGGCAGCGGTGCGAACGTCGGCGCAGGCATGGGCGGCCCAACCTGCCGACTGAACGCAAAAGACTGCGGCGCCCCGATGGAGCGCATGCCCAGGCGGCCCAGCAGGCTGCCTTCGGCGGGGCCGATAAACAGCACGCCGTCGACGTGAGTCAGCCCTTTGAGCACTTCAAACACCTGGCGCTGGGTGGGCTGGTCGAAATAGATCAGCAGGTTGCGGCAAAACACAAAGTCGTAGGTGGGCTCGCTCACCAGCAGCTTAGGGTCCAGCAGGTTGCCGACTTGCAGGCGCACTTGCTCACGCACCCGCTCGGCCATCAGGTAGCCCTCGCCCTGCTCGGTGAAATGCCGGTCCCGGAACTCGAGAGCCTGGCCGCGAAACGAATTTTTGCCGTACACCCCGCGCCGCGCCCGCTCGATCGACAAGGGGCTGACGTCCATGCCCAGCACCTTGAACTGGTGGGGCGCCAGGCCCGCATCCAACAACGCCATGGCAATCGAATAAGGCTCCTCGCCGGTGGAGCACGGCAGGCTGAGGATACGCAGGGCGCGCATTTGCCGGATCTCGGCCAGGCGCGCCACCGCCAGCCGGGCGAGGGTGGCAAAGGATTCCGGATAACGGAAAAACCAGGTTTCGGGCACGATCACCGCTTCGATCAGCGCTTGCTGCTCGTCGGTGCAGCTCTGCAAGCGCGTCCAGTAGTCCTCGGTGCTGCTCATGTACAACGCCTGGCTGCGCTGGCGCACGGCGCGCTCGATGATGGCTTCGCCCACCGAGGCGACGTCCAGGCCGATGCGTGACTTGAGGAAGTCGATGAAACGCGGGTCGCCTTCCATCAGCCCTCCTCGCCCGCCGCGAACAGCAAGGCCTGTACGTCCGGGGTCAGCAGGTCGGTCACGCCGATCCATTGCATCAAACCCTGGGCGTCTTCGCGCACCGGCCCCAGGTAAGGCGCCTGGCGGTTATCCAGCCCATAGGGCTGGAATTCGGCCGGGTCGCACCGCAGGGTGTCGGTGGCCTGCTCAAGGATCAACCCCAACCAGCGCGCGGGCAGGTGCACCTGTGGCTGATAGTTGACCAACACCAGGCGTGTACTGGTGCGGGCCTGAGCGGGCGTGCCAAAGGTCAGCGCACTGAGATCGATGACCGGCACCATCACCCCGCGATGGGCAAAGATCCCGGCGACCCAGGCAGGTGCATGGGCGATAGGCTTGAGCGGCAGGCGCGGCAGCACTTCGGCCACTTGCGTGGCCTTGAGCGCATAGCGTTCAGGGCCGACATGAAACACCAGGAACAACACTTTTTTCGCGGCCGCAACGGCACCGCGTCTCGCCGCAGGCTCGCTCATCAGACTTTAAATCGCGACACGCCGCTGCGCAGGCCGACAGCGACCTGGCTCAGCTCGTCAATGGCAAAACTGGCCTGGCGCAACGACTCCACGGTCTGGCTGCTGGCATCGCCCAATTGCACCAGCGCATGGTTGATCTGCTCGGCGCCGGTGGCCTGGGCCTGCATGCCTTCGTTGACCATCAGCACACGTGGCGCCAGGGCCTGCACCTGATGAATGATCTGCGACAGCTGCTCGCCCACTTGCTGCACTTCAAACATGCCGCGGCGCACTTCTTCAGAGAACTTGTCCATACCCATCACGCCCGCCGACACCGCCGACTGGATCTCGCGCACCATTTGCTCGATGTCGTAGGTGGCCACGGCGGTCTGGTCGGCGAGGCGACGCACTTCGGTGGCCACCACGGCAAAACCACGGCCGTATTCACCGGCCTTTTCGGCTTCGATCGCCGCGTTGAGGGACAGCAGGTTGGTCTGGTCGGCCACTTTGACGATGGTCACCACCACCTGGTTGATGTTGCCGGCTTTCTCATTGAGGATCGCCAGCTTGGCGTTCACAAGATCGGCGGCGCCCATCACCGAGTGCATGGTTTCTTCCATGCGCGCCAGGCCCTGCTGGCCGGAACCTGCGGCCACCGAGGCCTGGTCGGCGGCGGTGGACACTTCGGTCATGGTGCGCACCAGGTCCTTGGAAGTGGCGGCGATTTCCCGGGACGTGGCACCGATCTCGGTGGTGGTCGCGGCGGTTTCGGTGGCGGTGGCCTGCTGCTGCTTGGAGGTGGCGGCAATTTCGGTGACCGAGGTGGTCACCTGCACCGACGAGCGCTGTGCCTGGGACACCAGGGCGGTCAGCTCAGTCATCATGTCGTTGAAGCCGGTTTCTACCGCGCCGAACTCATCCTTGCGCTCAAGGTTCAGGCGCTTGCTCAGGTCGCCCGTGCGCATGGTTTCGAGGATGTCGACGATGCGCTTCATCGGCGCCATGATCGCGCGCATCAACAGCAGGCCACACAGGCCAGCCGCCAGAATGGCCAGGATCAGCGACACCCCCATGCTGATTTTGGCGGCCGATACCGAGTCATCGATGGCGTTAGTCGCACGATCAGCGACGTTTTTGTTTTCGGTGATGATCTCATTGAGCTTGACGCGGCCTGCGGTCCAGGTAGGCGTCAGTTGCTCGTCGAACACTTTGCGGGCAGTGGCGAGGTCTTGGCGCTGCAGGGCATCAAGCACACCGTCCAGCGCCTTGTTGTAGGCCTGGTGCAAGGTTTCAAACTGGTTGAACTCTGCACGGTCGATGTCGCCATTGATGGTTTTTTCGTAGTTGGCCATCTGTTCGACGATGCGCGCTTCAAACGTCTTGAAGTCGGCCTTGTCGGCCTCGGTGACCACTTTGTCCTTGCGCAGGCCAATGATGTCGAGGGTGTCGAGGTAGCTGTCGACCCAGGCGCTGCGGATCATCGAGCTCAGGTAAACCCCGGGAACGGCATCGTCGCGCACCGACTCTTCACTGGACTCGATCTTGAGCAAGCGTGAATACGACACCACCACCATCAACAGCATGATCGCGATGATGACCGCAAAGCTCGCCAAAATCCTTTGGCGCAAGGTCCAGTTCTTCACAGTAATTCCTCGAAAGGCCATTCAAAATGGGGGGAGTATAGCTGAGCAAGTGCCATCATTAATCAATGGCTTGTAGGAGATGTCTCAGGGAATACAAAAACACCCCGGGGCTGTAACGCCGCCGGGGTGTTCTGGCCTGGAAATGGGGGTCATGCGCTGGCTTGGCGCACCTGTTGTTCCAGCTCGGCCTTCAAGCAGGGGGCCAGCCTGAGCTGACGGGCGAGTTCGTCCAGGTAGGACTTTTCCATGAAGCTTTCCTCGTCGACCAGCATCACGCTGGCCACGTACATCTCGGCGGCCATTTCCGGCGTGGCGGCGGCGCGGGCTACATCGACAGGGTCCAGGGGCTTGTTGAGTTCGGCGTGCAGCCATTGCTGCAACTGTTGATCGCTGTCCAGGCGGGTGAACTCCCCCTCGATCAGCGCTCGCTCGCGCTCATCGACATGCCCATCGGCCTTGGCCGCCGCCACCAGGGCCTTGAGGATGGCCTGGCTATGTTGCTCGGCCTGCGCCGCAGGCAACCGATCGATGGTTTGCGGCTCCCCCTGCGGTGCACCGGCCTGTTGAGCCTGCCAGTTTCCGTAAGCCTTGTAGGCAATCACCCCCAGCGCCGCCAGCCCCCCATAGGCCAGCGCCTTGCCGCCGAACTTTCGGGCCTTCTTGTTACCCAACAGCAACCCCATCGCACCGGCCGCCAGGGCGCCGCCGCCAGCGCCGCCGAGCAGGCTGCCGAGCCCGCCACTGCCCAGCAGGCCGCCCAGCGCGCCCTTGTCGTCATTGTTACGCGGGGCGCCCGCTTGGTTTTGCAACATTTGTTGGCCAGACTTGAGCAATTGGTCGAGCAATCCACGGGTATTCATGCGCTACCTCCAGACACTTGGGTTCAAAACGCCTTCCAGCGTAAAACCAAGTCGCAGAAAGCCCCTGGCCTAGAGTGCTTCCAGATGTAACGCAGGTGAGTGCTACTGGAAATGTCTTGTATCAGATGCGGCGCCATCACCCCGCTATCAATCATTTTTCCTGAGCCACCGAACCCCTTAAGCTATTGAGGTTCTGTTTATTGTTCGTTGCGTTTGGCCGAAGGCATGTCCGAACCGTAATTTCTGATCCGGCACGTGCCAGGAAAGGCGCGGGATTGTTCACGACAGGTTGTATTTATGCAACGCAGGAATTTGCTCAAAGCGTCCATGGCCATTGCGGCTTACACCGGTCTGTCGGCCAGTGGCCTGCTGGCCGCCCGCGCCTGGGCGGGCAACCGCGCCGCTGATGGGCAAGCCAAGGCTTTTGATTTCGAGACGCTCAAGGCGCAAGCCAAGCAATTGGCCGGGACGGCCTACCGCGACACCAAGCAAACATTGCCGCCGACCCTGGCGAATATGACCCCGCAGAACTTCAACGCCATTGGCTACGACGGCCAGCATTCGTTGTGGAAAGAGCTGAACGGCCAGCTGGATGTGCAGTTTTTCCATGTGGGCATGGGGTTCAAGACCCCGGTGCGCATGCACAGCGTGAACCCCAAGACCCATGAAGCCCGCGAGGTGCACTTTCGTCCGTCGCTGTTCAACTATGAAAAAACCACGGTGGACACCCAGCAGCTAGGGGGCGACCTGGGCTTCTCCGGCTTCAAGCTGTTCAAGGCCCCGGAGCTGGACCGGCATGACGTGGTGTCCTTTCTGGGCGCCAGTTACTTCCGGGCGGTGGACAATACCGGCCAGTACGGCCTGTCGGCCCGTGGCCTGGCCATCGACACCTACGCGAAAAAACGCGAAGAGTTCCCCGACTTCACCCAGTTCTGGTTCGAGACGCCCGACAAGAACGCCACCCGTTTTGTGGTCTACGCCCTGCTGGACTCGCCCAGCGCCACCGGCGCCTACCGCTTTGACATCGATTGCCAGGCCACCCAGGTGGTCATGGCCATCGACGCCCACATTAATGCGCGCACCGCCATCGAACAACTGGGCATCGCGCCGATGACCAGCATGTTCAGTTGCGGCACCCACGAGCGGCGGATGTGCGACACCCTCCACCCGCAAATCCACGACTCGGACCGCCTGGCAATGTGGCGCGGCAACGGCGAGTGGATCTGCCGCCCGCTGAACAACCCGGCCACCTTGCAGTTCAACGCGTTCGCCGACAAAGACCCGAAAGGCTTCGGCCTGGTGCAGACCGACCACACCTTCGAGAGTTACCAGGACACGGTGGACTGGTACAGCAAACGGCCAAGCCTGTGGGTAGAACCTACAACCGCATGGGGCGAAGGCTCTGTCGACCTGTTGGAAATCCCTACCACCGGCGAGACGCTGGACAACATCGTGGCGTTCTGGACGCCGAAAAAACCAGTGGCCGCCGGTGACTCGCTGAACTACGGCTACAAGCTCTACTGGAGCGCCTTGCCCCCGGTGAGCACGCCGTTGGCGCAAGTCGATGCCACCCGCTCGGGCATGGGCGGTTTTACAGAAGGCTGGGCCCCGGGCGAACACTACCCCGACGTGTGGGCGCGCCGTTTTGCCGTGGACTTCAAAGGCGGCGGCCTCGACCGCTTGCCGGCCGGCACCGGGATCGAGCCGGTGGTGACCTGCTCCCATGGCGAAGTCAAAGACTTCAGCGTGCTGGTGCTCGACAACATCAAGGGCTACCGCATCCTGTTCGACTGGCACCCCACCAGCGACAGCGTGGCGCCGGTGGAATTGCGCCTGTTTATCCGCACCAACGACCGCACCTTGAGTGAAACCTGGCTGTACCAGTACTTCCCCCCGGCGCCGGACAAGCGCAAATACACCTGATGCAGGCCGTTCCCACGCCCCTCGCGGCGTGGGAACATTCCCGCCCGTTCAGAACCGCGACACACTCTTCATCGCCCCGATCAAATAGCGCATCGCCACCTGATCGTTCTCGGTCAACGCGCGGTACTGCTCCAGCAATTCGGCCTCGTCGGCACTCAGCTTTCGCCCGCGCCAAGACACCCGGCGGGCCAGAAAAGACGTGACAGCGCCCGCTACACCATAAGACTTGGTCATGGACTGTTTCTCCTCGTATCAGTCAACTGCTCCTGCTGCCCATCACCGTTGCCCCCTGAAACGCAATGTCTGCCGGGACACACCGACTGACTCCCTGGGCCAGAAATCAGACTTACTGGTAAGCGTAGAAACTATCCCGCCGGGTGTGAGATTTTTTTAGAGCAATCACTTGAAAAAACGCTTCAGGCGCAATGACCTACGGCGTTATCCCACAAGGCGGGATCGGGCTGACAGAGCAGGTAAGAAAAAACCCACCGGGATCAGCGGTGGGTTCTGAGCGACCGTAGGCAGGATCAGTCCCGCAGGTCGGACTCGTGAATCGGCTGATTCCGGTGTGTCGCCCGCTGGTACTGGGCGGGCCAGGTGGCCAGGCGTCCGCCCAGATCATCGTCGGCATGCAGCGGCCAGTACGGGTCCCGCAGCAGTTCGCGGGCAAGAAAAATAATGTCGGCCTGGCAGGTGCGCAGGATGTGCTCGGCCTGGGCAGGTTCGGTAATCATGCCGACAGTGCCGGTGGCGATGCCCGACTCTTTGCGCACACGCTCGGCAAAACGGGTTTGATAGCCGGGGCCGGTGGGAATTTCCGCATTGGCCGCAGTGCCGCCGGAGGACACGTCGATCAAGTCTGCGCCCAGGGCTTTCAGCCGACGCGCCAGTTCGACTGTTTCGTCGGGGTTCCAGCCGTCTTCTACCCAGTCGGTGGCCGATACCCTTACAAACAGCGGTAAGTTTTGCGGCCAGACCTTACGCACTGCCTCGGTCACTTGCAGCGCCAGGCGGATGCGGTTTTCAAACGAGCCACCGTAGGCGTCCTGGCGCTGGTTGCTCAGCGGCGACAAAAACTGATGCAGCAGGTAGCCGTGTGCGGCATGGATCTCCACCACCTTGAAACCGGCGGTCAGCGCGCGTTGGGCGGCGGCGACAAAGTCGGCGATCACCTGCTGGATCTGCCCTTCGTCCAACGGACGAGGCTGGGTATGTTGCGGGTCGAAGGCAATCGGCGACGGGCCCACCGGCACCCAGCCGCCGTCCTCAGGCTTGACGCTGCCGTGTTTGCCGAGCCAGGGTCTATGCGTACTAGCCTTGCGCCCGGCGTGGGCCAGTTGAATGCCCGCCACCGCGCCTTGAGCCTCGATAAACCGGGTGATGCGTTGCAGGGGTTCGATTTGGGCGTCTTGCCACAGGCCCAGGTCCTGGGCGGTGATGCGGCCATCGGCGGTGATCGCGGTGGCTTCGGTAAAGATCAGCCCGGAGCCGCCCACGGCGCGGCTGCCGAGGTGGACCAGGTGCCAGTCATTGGCCAGGCCATCGGTGCTGGAGTACTGGCACATGGGCGACACGGCAATGCGGTTGAGCAGGGTCAATTCGCGCAGGGTATAGGGTTCAAGCAGACGACTCATGGGGCACCTCTTCTCGTAGTCGGTGGGCTGGCTCCAGGGTTCTGTCTTAGCGTTGACGTTTTACAAAAAGATGAAGGGCCTGTCCCCGGCAGGCTAAAAAGATGACGACGTCACAGGACTATTCAGACAGTGCTTAGAGCCTAGTCGACAACGGGAAAAGTCGGAGGGTTCAGAAGGGATGCGGGAGCCGGTGGCCGGCTCCCGTGGTGCAGCGGTTCAGATTTCGACCTGGGTGCCCAGCTCGATCACGCGGTTCACCGGCAACTTGAAAAAGCGCAGGTTGCCGTTGGCGTTTTTGAGCATGAAGGCGAACAACCCTTCGCGCCAGCGCGCCATGCCTTCGATTTTGGAGGCGATCACGGTTTCGCGGCTGAGGAAGTAGGTGGTGCGCATCGGGCTGAAACCCAGGTCGTCCAGATGGCACAGCTTCAGCGCCTGGGGTACGTCCGGCTCGTCCGTAAAACCGAAATGCAGTATGACCCGGAAGAACCCTTCGCCGTAGGAATCCACCTCGAATCGACGTGCGGCCGGCACACGCGGGATGTCTTCGTACACCACGGTCAGCAAAACCACCTGCTCATGCAGCACCTGGTTGTGCAACAGGTTATGCAGCAACGCATGGGGTACCGCGTCCGGGCGGGCGGTGAGGAACACCGCCGTGCCCTGCACACGATGGGGCGGTTGCACGCGGATGCTGCTGATAAAGATGGGTAACGGCAGCCCGCCTTCGTCGAGGCGGTCCATCAACAGTTCCTTGCCGCGCTTCCAGGTGGTCATCAGCACAAACAGCACGATCCCCGCCAGCACCGGGAATGCGCCGCCCTGGACGATTTTGGGCACGTTGGCGGCGAAGAACAGCCCGTCGACCAGCAGGAAACCGACCAGAATCGGAATCGTCAGGACCGGCGGCCATTTCCACAGCAGCAGCATCACGGCCGACACCAGGATGCTGGTGATCAACATGGTCCCGGTCACGGCCACGCCGTAGGCCGAAGCCAGGGCGTTGGACGACTCGAAGCCCAGCACCAGCAGGATCACACCGACCATCAGCGACCAGTTCACCGCGCCGATGTAAATCTGGCCTTGCTCGGCGCTGGAGGTGTGCTGGATGTGCATGCGCGGGATGTAACCGAGCTGGATCGCCTGGCGGGTCAGGGAGAACGCGCCGGAGATCACCGCCTGGGAGGCGATGACCGTAGCCAGGGTCGACAGCGCCACCAGGGGCACCAAGGCCCAGTCCGGGGCCAGCAGGTAGAACGGGTTGCGCGCCGCTTCAGGGTTTTCCAGCAGCAAGGCGCCCTGGCCAAAATAGTTGAGCACCAGCGCTGGCAGCACCAGCGCGAACCAGGCGCGGGCGATGGGCTTGCGGCCAAAGTGGCCCATGTCGGCGTAAAGCGCTTCGGCACCGGTCAGTGCCAGCACCACCGCGCCAAGAATCGCCACGCCCATGCCCGGGTGCGACACAAAAAAGCGCACGCCCCACACCGGGTTCAACGCGTTGAGCACTTCGGGGTGCTGCAAGATGCCGTGAATACCCAGGCCTGCCAGCACCAGAAACCACACCACCATCACCGGCCCGAACAGTTTGCCGATGCGGTCGGTGCCGTGTTTCTGGATGAGAAACAGGCCCACCAGCACCACCAGCGACAGCGGCACGACCCAGCGCTCCAGGCCATCAAAGGCCAGTTCCAGGCCCTCGACCGCCGAGAGCACCGAGATGGCTGGCGTGATCATGCTGTCGCCATAAAACAGCGCGGCACCGATCAGACCGAGGATCACCAGCACCGAACGCAGCTTGGGAAACGGCGCCGCCGCCCGGCGCGCCAGTGCCGTCAGGGCCATGATGCCGCCCTCGCCCTGGTTGTCGGCGCGCAGGATAAACAGCACGTACTTGATCGAAACGACCCAGAGCAACGACCAGAAGATCAGCGCCAGGATTCCGAAAACCCCGTCATGATTGACCTGCACCCCATAACCGCCGGTGAACACCTCTTTTAGGGTGTAGAGCGGGCTGGTGCCGATATCGCCGTACACCACCCCCACTGCCGCCACCAACATGCCGATCGGCCTTGCGTTGGAATGCTCGGCACCTGCTGCCTGATTACTTGCCTGACCCATCAACCACTCCTGCCCTTTGACCCGAGGTCTTTTATAAACAGCGCTAAACTGTGCATAGCATGCGCTGTTTTACTTCTTGTTACAGACGAATTATTGACCGGGGAAAGCGACCCAAGCCCAACGGCGCGAAGCATAGCGCAGCACTCGTCGTATTTCCCTGCATAAAGCTGGTCAAGAGCGATTCGCGTCGCTAGAATTGCGCACTTTTTGATCAGAGGCACGCTCAGTGCCCGTCCGCTGCCCTGCCTTTGATGGCGGCGGCGTCATTCAATACCGAGGTTAGACATGTCCACCACTCCTGCAACAGCCAACCCCAAGGTCGGCTTTGTATCCCTGGGTTGCCCAAAGGCGCTCGTCGACTCCGAGCGCATCCTCACGCAATTGCGCATGGAAGGTTATGACGTGGTGTCCACCTACCAGGACGCGGACGTGGTGGTGGTCAACACCTGCGGCTTCATCGACTCGGCCAAGGCCGAGTCCCTGGAAGTGATCGGTGAAGCCATCAAGGAAAACGGCAAGGTGATTGTCACCGGCTGCATGGGCGTGGAAGAAGGCAATATCCGCGACGTGTACCCAAGCGTGCTGGCCGTGACCGGCCCGCAGCAGTACGAGCAAGTGGTCAACGCCGTGCACGAAGTGGTGCCGCCGCGCCAGGACCACAACCCGCTGATCGACCTGGTGCCGCCACAAGGCATCAAGCTGACCCCGCGCCACTACGCCTACCTGAAGATTTCCGAAGGCTGCAACCACAGCTGCAGCTTCTGCATCATCCCCTCGATGCGTGGCAAGCTGGTCAGCCGCCCGGTGGGCGATGTGCTGGACGAGGCCCAGCGCCTGGTCAAATCCGGCGTGAAAGAGTTGCTGGTGATTTCCCAGGACACCAGCGCCTATGGCGTGGACGTGAAATACCGCACCGGTTTCTGGAACGGCGCGCCGGTGAAAACCCGCATGACCGAACTGTGCCAGGCCCTTAGCAGCCTGGGCGTGTGGGTGCGCCTGCACTACGTTTACCCGTACCCGCACGTGGACGAGCTGATCCCGCTGATGGCCGAAGGCAAGATCCTGCCGTACCTGGACATCCCGTTCCAGCACGCCAGCCCTAAAGTCTTGAAAGCCATGAAACGCCCGGCCTTTGAAGACAAGACCCTGGCGCGCATCAAGAACTGGCGCCAGATCTGCCCGGAGCTGATCATCCGCTCCACGTTTATCGTGGGCTTTCCCGGCGAAACCGAAGAAGACTTCCAGTACCTGCTGGACTGGCTGACCGAGGCCCAGTTGGACCGCGTCGGCTGCTTCCAGTACTCGCCGGTAGAAGGCGCGCCGGCCAACCTGCTGGACGCTGCGATCGTGCCGGATGAGGTCAAGCAAGACCGCTGGGACCGCTTCATGGCCCACCAACAGGCCATCAGCTCGGCGCGCCTGCAACTGCGCATCGGCAAGGACATCGAAGTGCTGATCGACGAAGTCGACGAGCAAGGCGCCGTAGGCCGCAGCTTCTTTGACGCGCCGGAAATCGACGGTAACGTGTTTATCGACGGCTCCGAAGGTCTGCAACCCGGTGACAAAGTGTGGTGCACCGTGACCGACGCCGACGAATACGACATGTGGGCCGAACGCAAGTAAACCGTAAAATTTTGAAAAAGCCCTGCCTCTGGAAGAGAGGCGGGGCTTTTTTAGGTCTATCGTTTGCCCATCGACGCCGATCATCGACAAGGGGCAGCGTGCATGCGCAAGCATTCGGTTATCCACACACCCAAATCCAGTGACTACGCAGAATTGACCCAGGTGTGGGAGGCCTCGGTGCGGGCCACCCATGATTTTCTGCCGGAGAGTTACATCCAGTTGCTGAAAAACCTGGTACTGACCCGGTATCTGGATGCGGTGATGCTGATCTGCACCCGAGATGCGCAACTGCGCATCACCGGGTTCGCCGGGGTGGCCGCGGGCAAGGTCGAGATGTTGTTTATCCACCCTGCCCACCGCGGCCAAGGGCTGGGCCGGCAATTGCTGCGCTATGCCATCGAGGCCATGAACGCCGACCAACTGGACGTCAACGAACAAAACCCCCAGGCACTGGGGTTTTACTTCAAGCAAGGGTTCGAGGTGATCGGGCGCACCGACCACGACGGCATGGGGCAGCCTTATCCATTGCTGCATCTGCGCTTGCGCCAGGTGCAACCGCAGGCCAGCCGTGGCTAACTGAAATGGGGCCGGGCTTAACCGGCGCCACACAGGTACAATAGCGGCCCCCTTTTGTTACGGCCCTTGTCATGACTGAACCTCTACGCCTCTCCAAACGCCTCATCGAGCTGGTTGGCTGCTCCCGTCGGGAGGCCGAGCTGTTTATCGAAGGCGGCTGGGTTTCGGTGGACGGTGAAGTGATCGACGAACCGCAGTTCAAGGTCACCACCCAGACCGTCACGCTCGACCCAGAGGCCAAAGCCACCGCGCCGGAGCCTGTGACCCTGCTGCTGAACGCGCCAGCCGGCATGACGGTGGACACCGCGATGGCGTCCCTCAGCGCCGACACCTTGTCGGACGAACACCGTTTCGGTAAACGTCCGCTCAAGGGCCACTTCCTGCGCCTGACCGCCAGTGCCGACCTGCAGGCCAAGGCCAGCGGCCTGCTGGTGTTTACCCAGGATTGGAAAATCCTGCGCAAGTTGACCGCCGATGCCGCCAAGATCGAGCAGGAATACGTGGTGGAAGTGGCCGGTGAGATGGTCGAGCACGGTCTGAACCGTCTCGCTCATGGCCTGACGTATAAAGGCCGCGAACTACCGGCCGTCAAAGCCAGCTGGCAGAACGAAAACCGCCTGCGGTTTGCGCTGAAAAACCCGCAACCGGGTGTGATCACCGCGTTTTGCGAGGCCGTCGGCCTGAAAGTGGTGGCCATCCGCCGTATCCGCATCGGCGGCGTGTCCATCGGCAAAGTGCCGGTGGGACAATGGCGTTATCTGTCGGCCAAAGAAAAGTTCTAACCCCCCTTATTTCTCGGTATTGCCCACATGATTCACAACGACGTACTGCGCAGCGTGCGCTACATGCTCGACATCAGCGACAAGAAGATGGTCGAAATCACCCAACTCGGCGGCCTGGAGATCTCCAAGGACGCCCTGCTGACCTACCTGAAAAAGGACGAGGAAGAAGGCTTCGTCTTCTGCCCCGACGAGGTCATGGCGCACTTTCTGGACGGCCTGGTGATCTTCAAGCGCGGCAAGGATGAAAGCCGCCCACCGTTGCCGATCGAACTGCCGGTGACCAACAACATCATCCTGAAAAAACTGCGCGTGGCCTTCGAGCTCAAAGAGGACGACATGCACGCCATCCTCAAGTCCGCTGACTTTCCGGTGTCCAAGCCTGAACTGAGCGCGCTGTTTCGCAAATTCGGCCACACCAACTACCGCCCGTGCGGCGACCAGTTGCTGCGCAACTTCCTTAAGGGGCTGACGCTGCGCGTCAGGGCTTGAACTGAGCGGCGCATCAGACGCTTACAGCTTGCCACCTGAGGCTAGAAAAATGTCCTACCCCGTGTCCCCCGTAGGTTTTGTGCGCTCCTGTTTCAAGGAGAAATTCGCTATTCCGCGCCAGCCGCAACTGGCGCCAGCCGCTCGCGGCGTGCTGGAGTTGGTGGCGCCGTTCGATTCGGGCGACGCGGTGCAGGGGTTGGAGCAGGTCAGCCATGTGTGGCTGCTGTTCCTGTTCCATCAGGCGCTGGAAGACAAACCCCGCCTGAAAGTGCGCCCGCCGCGCCTGGGCGGCAACACGTCCATGGGCGTGTTTGCCACCCGCGCGACACATCGGCCCAATGGCATTGGCCAATCGGTGGTCAAGCTGGACAAGGTAGACGCGAATCGGCTGTGGATTTCCGGCATCGACTTGCTGGACGGCACGCCGGTGCTGGATATCAAGCCGTATGTGCCGTATGCCGATGTGATCCAGACCGCCACCAATGGCATCGCCAGCAGTGCGCCCGTGCTGATTGAAGTGCAGTGGCTGAAGGCTGCGCTGCAACAGGCGAACACCCACGCGCAGCGTCTGGACGAGCCCTTGGTGGCGCTGATTGAACAATGCCTGGCCCAAGACCCGAGGCCTGCGTACCAGAAGCCTGCGTCTGAACGCGAATACGGCGCGCAGTTCTGGGATGTGGATGTGCGTTGGCACTACCCGGAGGCAGGGGTGATTTGTGTGTTGGAAGTGGTGGCGGCGGGATAAGTCGCAAAAAAACAGGGGCGCATCGCTGCGCCCCTGTTTTTTGAATCGGTGTAGCGGTTACTTCTCGACGAATGCACGCTCGATCAGGTAGTCGCCCGGCTCGCGCATACGCGGCGAAACGGTCAGGCCAAAGCTGTTGAGCACTTCGCTGGTTTCGTCGAGCATGCTCGGGCTGCCGCACAACATGGCGCGGTCGTCCTGCGGGTTGATCGGCGGCAGGCCGATATCACTGAACAGCTTACCGCTGCGCATCAGGTCGGTCAGGCGGCCTTCGTTTTCAAACGGCTCGCGGGTGACGGTCGGGTAGTAGATCAACTTGTCGCGCAGGGCTTCACCGAAGAACTCGTTCTGCGGCAGGTGCTCGGTGATGAACTCGCGGTAGGCGACTTCGTTGACGTAACGCACGCCGTGGCACAGGATCACTTTTTCGAAACGCTCGTAGGTTTCCGGGTCCTGGATCACGCTCATAAACGGCGCCAGGCCAGTACCGGTGCTGAGCAGGTACAGGTGTTTGCCCGGCTTCAAGTCATCCAGAACCAGCGTGCCCGTGGGCTTTTTGCTGATGATGATCTCGTCGCCTTCCTTCAAGTGCTGCAACTGGGACGTCAGTGGACCGTCTGGCACCTTGATGCTGAAGAACTCCAGATGCTCTTCCCAGTTCGGGCTGGCAATGGAGTAAGCGCGCATGAGCGGGCGGCCGTTGGGCTGTTGCAGGCCGATCATCACGAACTGACCGTTCTCGAAGCGCAGGCCCGGGTCGCGGGTGCACTTGAAGCTGAACAGCGTGTCGTTCCAGTGATGAACACTGAGGACACGTTCGTGGTTCATGTTGCTCATGTACGGGGAACTCCTGGAAATGGGTCTGCGCCAAATGATAGATACGCAATTGCACAGCATTCTAATGGCGGCGACAATATCTGTTAACTGAATTATTAAGATAAGGGTTATCGGTTATATCGATATGCGATTTACTCTACGTCAACTCCAGGTCTTCGTCGCCGTCGCCCAGCAGGAAAGCGTCTCACGCGCTGCCGGCTTGCTGGCCCTCTCGCAATCCGCCGCCAGCACCTCGATCACCGAGCTGGAGCGCCAATGCAGCTGCCAATTGTTCGACCGCGCGGGCAAACGCCTGAGCCTGAACGCACTCGGCCATCAGCTGTTACCCCAGGCGGTCGCGCTGCTGGACCAGGCCAAGGAGATCGAAGACCTGCTCAACGGCAAGTCCGGCTTCGGCTCCCTGGCGGTGGGCGCAACCCTGACCATCGGTAATTACCTGGCCACCCTGCTGATCGGCAGCTTCATGCAGCAACACCCCGAAAGCCAGGTGAAACTGCATGTGCAGAACACCGCGCATATCGTGCACCAGGTGGCGCATTACGAAATCGACCTGGGCCTGATCGAGGGCGATTGCAGCCACCCGGACATCGAGGTGCAAACCTGGGTAGAGGACGAATTGGTGGTGTTCTGCGCCCCGCAGCACCCGCTGGCCAAGCGGGGCCAGGCGAGCATGGATGAGTTAACGCGTGAGGCGTGGATCCTGCGCGAACAAGGCTCTGGCACGCGGCTGACGTTTGACCAGGCCATGCGCCATCACCGCAGCGCATTGAATATCCGCCTCGAACTGGAACACACCGAAGCCATCAAGCGCGCCGTGGAGTCAGGGTTGGGGATCGGCTGTATTTCCCGGCTGGCGCTGCGCGACGCGTTCCGGCGCGGCAGCCTGGTGCCGGTGGAAACGCCGGACCTGGACCTGGCCCGGCAGTTTTACTTCATCTGGCATAAACAGAAATACCAGACCTCGGCCATGCGCGAGTTCCTGGAGTTGTGCCGCGCGTTTACAGCAGGCGTTCAGCGCAGCGACGAGATCGTGCTGCCCAGCATCGCTTAAATCAGGATCACGGCCCATACCAGGGTAATCATGGTCAGCGCGACCAATTGCGCGGCGCTGCCCATGTCCTTGGCATTTTTGGACAAAGGGTGACGGTCCAGGGAAATCCGGTCGATGGCCGCTTCGACCGCCGAGTTGAGCAGCTCGACGATCAACGCCAGCAAACACACTGCAATCAACAATGCCCGCTCGACACGGCTGACGTTCAGGAAAAAGCTCAGCGGGATCAGGATGACGTTGAGCAATACCAACTGGCGAAACGCTGCTTCGCCGGTGAACGCCGCACGCAGGCCGTCCAGGGAATAGCCCCCTGCATTAAGGATACGTTTGAGGCCGGTTTGACCTTTGAAAGGCGACATAAAGTAGGCAACTGAGCAAAAAGGTGGGGGGAAACTAGAGCACGCCAAGTCAAAAAAACGTGAATGAACACGGTCTTATGGCTGCGAAATTGACTCAAGTTGTTGCAAGAGCAAGGCGGCCTGGGTGCGCGTACGTACGTTCAACTTGCGAAATATGGCCGTGACATGCGCCTTGATCGTGGCTTCGGACACGTTCAGCTCGTAGGCAATCTGCTTGTTGAGCAGGCCTTCGCACACCATGGTCAACACACGGAACTGTTGCGGGGTGAGGCTGGCCAGCCCTTCCTGGGCGGCCTTGGCTTCGGCGCTGACGTTGATTGCTTCGAATGCCTGCGGCGGCCAGGAAACGTCACCGTCCAACACCTGGCGCACGGCGTCCTGGATCTGCGCCATGGCGCTGGACTTTGGAATGAAACCGCTGGCACCGAATTCCCGCGAGCGCACCACCACGTCGGCCTCTTCCTGCGCCGACACCATCACCACGGGAATCTGCGGGTACTGGCCACGCAGCAGCACCAACCCGGAAAAACCGTAGGCGCCGGGCATGTTCAGGTCCAGTAACACCAGGTCCCAATCGGACTTTTCGGTGAGGCGGGTTTCCAGCTCGGCAATGCTGGCGACTTCGACCAGGCGCACATCCGGCCCCAGCCCCAGCTCGACCGCCTGGCGTAGCGCACTGCGAAACAGCGGGTGGTCATCGGCAATCAGGATGTCGTATGTGGCCATTGATTAAATGATCCTGTTTTTTTTAGGGGAGCAGGGCTACGCCTGCCGGCATTTTAACGGGCCGGGCGATGCAGTGCCATCATTCAAAGGCCCTCTGGCCATGACGGCTACAGATACGGTACGAGCCGGGTGTGGACGCTGTCTGCCAGGTCCAGCGGCAACTGGAACTTGGCGGCCAGGTAATGCGTGCTGAACACATCAAGATAAGCATCCAGCACTTCGCTGGCTTCCTGGTCCCCGGCCAGTTCCAGGCACAAGGCGGCGACTTCGGCGGTACAGAAGTGGTCGTCACGCTTGGAGCGACGCAGCTTGTAGCGTGACAACTGCTCGGGCGCCAGGCTCAGGACCGGCAAGTGCTCAAGGTAAGGGCTCTTGCGAAACATCTTACGGGCCTCGCTCCACGTGCCGTCCAGCAGGATGAACAAGGGGCGCTTGCCAACTTGCGGCTGAACCTCGCTCACCACCCGTTCGGGCGCAACGAACTCACCGGGAAAAACAATGTAGGGCTGCCACTGCGGGTCGGCCAACAGGCTCAGCAGGCCGGGCTCGACGGCGGTTCGTGTCCACTCGAAGGCTGTGGTGTCGTCGATGACATCGGCGATGAGCCAGCCAGTATTGCTGGGTTTCATCGGCTCCACATCGTGCATCAACAGGCACATGGCGGACCGGGCCTGGACCTTGGGGCGCCAGGCACACAGGCAATAATCGGGAATGACGCGGCAGCGAGGGCAGCGTTCGGCACGCGAACCCCGCGCAACGAAAGGGCTGACGGCCCGGGCCAGGCGCTGGGTACGCAAGTGGTAAACGGCATGGCTCATCGAGCACGTCGCCCGGGGCAGGAGGAAATCGACACGAATAAACTCGGGGCAGGCAAAAGTGCCCGCAGTTTACCAGACGCGCCCGGCCAATACGCCTGGCCGTGCGGGCCGGGCGTCACCTATAATCGCGCGCCACTGAACGCACAGCGCCCCGACGGGTCTATGCACCAGTCACCGAATCAGGAGAGTTTCATGCTGCGTCTCATGCTGCGCCTTGCCATTCCGTCCGCTGCCCTTGCGCTGGTGCTGCCTTTGGGCGCCCAGGCAGCGTCCTTGCTGGAACTTCAAATGAACAAGAAGTTGCAAAGCGTCGCGGCGGAAAGCAACAGGGACCTGCCGCGGGAAATCGACGACAAGACCCTGGAAGTGGCCTACACCGTCGAAGGCGTGCAACTGATTGACCACCTCAGCGTGCAGTCCGACCGCGCCGAGCAAATGCGCGCTAACCCCAAGGCGGTGTATTTCCAACTGGGGCAAAGCGTGTGCCTGAACAAGGGCTACCGTGAGCTGATGGCCAAGGGCGCGGTGATGCGTTATGACATTACTGAAAACAAGAGCAATCGCCCGGTGGCCTCGGTGAAGTTCCAGGAATCGGACTGCCCCGCTCCGGCCGCCGTCAAGCATAAAAAGTAAGTGATGCGCCCTGCCGCGCGCCGCTGACCCGCGGCGCGCAATGCGCCCCTCTCCGGGGCGGCTAGACTCCCTGAACGCAGACCAACAAGCGGTTGCCAGCCAGGACGTCATAGGCTCATGATCGGGCCATCCCCATGGTCTGCAAGCACGGCTTTTTCACGCCGTTCTGTAACATTTTCAGGGCAAAAGAGGGTTGCCCTTCTGTCACGCGCAGTGCAAAGGTTTTTAATCACAAGGAATAGACAGCGCCCATTTCGCTTGGCCGAGGCAAGCAGCGACACAGGCCGTGTCGTGGAACCGACGAATATCTCGCCGGGGCCGAGGGTTCTGTGAAGAAGGAGAAGTTGAATGCCTGACTCATCCCACGAATACCTGATCCGCCATTTTGAAGAAAACGGTACCGACCTCACCCAGGAGGTTGACGCGCAACTCAACCTGATTGCCCCCAACAGCCCGAATATCCCCCTTTATCGCGACATGATTTTCACGGTGCTGCGCATGGCCCAAGACGATCGCAGCCGCTGGAATGCCAAGATCTCCTTGCAGGCCCTGCGCGAACTCGACCATGCCTTCCGCGTATTGGAACAATTCAAGGGGCGCCGCAAAGTCACGGTGTTCGGCTCTGCCCGCACGCCCGTGCAAAGCCCGCTGTATGCCCTGGCCCGCGAAGTGGGCGCCGTATTGGCACGCTCGGACATGATGGTGATTACGGGCGGCGGTGGCGGCATCATGGCGGCGGCCCACGAAGGGGCCGGCCGCGATCACAGCCTGGGGTTCAACATCACCCTGCCTTTTGAACAGCACGCCAATGCGACGATTGATGGCACCGAAAACCTGCTGTCTTTCCACTTTTTCTTTACGCGCAAACTGTTCTTCGTCAAGGAAGCCGATGCGTTGGTGTTGTGCCCGGGCGGCTTTGGCACCCTGGATGAAGCGCTGGAAGTGCTGACGCTGATCCAGACCGGCAAAAGCCCGCTGGTGCCCGTGGTGTTGCTGGACGCCCCCGGCGGCAGTTTCTGGCAAGGGGCGTTGGACTTTATCCGCAGCCAGCTTGAGGCCAATCGCTACATTCTGCCGACCGACCTCAAGCTGGTTCGGCTGGTGTACAGCGCTGAAGAGGCCGTGGAGGAAATCAACCAGTTCTATGCCAACTTCCATTCCACGCGCTGGTTGAAACGCCAGTTCGTTATCCGCATGAACCACCCGTTGAATGATCAAGCGTTGGCGCATATCCAGCTAGCCTTTGCAGATCTGCGGCTCAGTGAAGACTTTCAGCAACTGGCCTACAGCGGCGAGAGCGACGACGAGCCGCGGTTCAGTCACTTGACGAGGTTGGTATTCAACTTCAACGGGCGCGATCAAGGTCGGTTACGAGAGTTGGTGGACTTCATCAACGCGCCAGAAAACTGGGCCAAAAACCAAGGTCAGGCGCGGCAACGACTGACCGAATCGGCCTAGCCAAAACGCAAAAAGGGCCCGTTACTTTCGTAACGGGCCCTTTTTGGGTGTATCGGTTAACGCTCAATCATCCAGGTCACGGCCGCTTAACAAGCGACTGATCATGTCCATCGAAAAACCACGGTACGCCAAGAAACGCCCTTGTCGGGCCCGCTCCTTGGCATCCACCGGCAAATGTCCGGAAAACTTGCGGCGCCAGGTTTCTTCCAGCTGTTCCTGCCAACGAATACCGCACTCACGCAACGCGAGTTCGATATCGGCACGCTGCAGGCCGCGCTGACCCAACTCTTCACGAATTCGCGCGGGGCCGTAACCGGAACGGGCTCGGTAGGACACAAAGCTTTCTATGTAGCGCGACTCCGACAACAACCCTTCTTCCGCTAAGCGGTCCAGGGCTGTTTCGATCATCAAAGGCTCCGCACCGCGTTGACGCAACTTGCGCGTCAACTCGACCCGACCATGCTCGCGCCGTGCGAGCAGGTCCATTGCAGCGCGCCGGACGGCGACGGGTGTATCCAGTACCGCAGTCATCGATGGGCTCAGATGTCAGCGTCGGCTTCAGCTTCTTCCAGGTCTTCAACCGACTCGCGGTTTGCAGCGGCTTTCACGTCTGGCGCTGCGGTCAGCAGCTTGTCGCGAATTTGCTTCTCGAGTGTCGCGGCAATATCGGGGTTGTCCGCCAGGAACTTGGCCGAGTTGGCTTTGCCCTGGCCGATCTTGCTGCCGTTGTACGCGTACCAGGCACCGGACTTCTCGACAAAACCGTGCAGCACGCCCAGGTCGATCATCTCGCCGTTCAGGTAGATACCCTTGCCGTACAGAATCTGGAATTCAGCCTGACGGAATGGCGGAGCCACCTTGTTTTTCACGACTTTGACGCGGGTTTCGCTGCCCACCACTTCGTCGCCTTCCTTCACCGCGCCCGTACGGCGGATGTCGAGACGGACCGAAGCGTAGAACTTCAGCGCGTTACCACCGGTGGTGGTTTCCGGGCTGCCGAACATCACGCCGATCTTCATACGGATCTGGTTGATGAAGATCACCAGGCAGTTGGCGTTCTTGATGTTACCGGTGATTTTACGCAGCGCCTGGGACATCAGACGGGCTTGCAGGCCCACGTGCATGTCACCCATTTCGCCTTCGATTTCTGCCTTGGGCACCAGGGCGGCCACGGAGTCGACCACGATCACGTCGATGGCGTTGGAGCGCACCAGCATGTCGGTGATTTCCAGCGCTTGCTCGCCGGTGTCCGGCTGGGATACCAGCAGGTCATCGACGTTGACGCCCAGTTTGCCCGCGTATTCCGGGTCCAAGGCGTGCTCGGCGTCGACGAACGCGCAGGTAGCGCCCATCTTTTGGGCCTGGGCGATCACCGACAGGGTCAGGGTGGTTTTACCGGAAGATTCTGGACCGTAGATTTCAACGATACGGCCTTTTGGCAGGCCGCCAATGCCGAGTGCGATGTCCAGGCCCAGGGAGCCGGTGGAGATAGCCGGGATCGCCTGGCGGTCATGATCGCCCATACGCATCACGGCACCCTTGCCGAATTGACGTTCGATCTGACCCAAGGCCGCAGCCAAGGCTTTCTTCTTGTTGTCGTCCATTAAAGTCCTCACGTAATCAATAAGGCCTGGCGGCCAACACCTGTATAAGTAGCCAGTATTGTTCCACAAAGATCCAGGATCGCCTACCCCTGATTTTCGATTTCTGCTGCAGCTCGTCGCAACAAGCCCTCTAGCGCGGCCTTTACCGTTTGTCGGCGGACCTCATCACGGTTGCCGGGAAAGTGATGGCGCTCGGCAGTCACTTCATCCCCCACGCCCCAGGCCAGCCAGACGGTGCCCACCGGTTTGTCGGCCGAACCGCCGTCCGGCCCGGCCACACCGCTGACCGCCACGGCAAACCGCGCCAGGCTTTTTTCCTGCGCGCCCTGCACCATCGCCTCGACCACTTCCCGACTGACGGCACCTACTTTTGGAAACAGTTCTGGCGGCACGTTCAACTGCCGGGTTTTCTGCTGATTGGAATACGTAACGTAGCCCGCCTCGAACCACGCCGAGCTTCCGGGGATGCGTGTAATGGCCTCGGCGATCCCGCCACCGGTACACGACTCGGCCGTGGTGACGTGGGCATTGAGCACCTGCAAGCGTCGGCCAAGTTCAGCGGCCAGCTGGGTAATTTCCTTCACGGTCGTCTCCTGGGGATGGGCGGGCATTGGCCTACCCTACAGGAGCCCTTCGACCATGCAAGTGACAGCGTGCCTCAAGACGCTAACGCGCGACGGCTCGCACATAGGCCTGACACGCGCGCAGCGCGATCACTGCGTTATCGCCGTCGTCGGTGATGCCGATAATTCGTTGAGCATGCGCCGGCTCAAGTCGGGCTCGCGGGGCGTCATGAACCATGCTGCTGGAGGTGGCGGTGGCAGGCACTGTGCAGCCACTGGCGGCATCGCGGGGGTCGAGAAGGACTGACAACCGCACATCAGCAGTGGCCAGGCGATCGCGCAAGCGCGCTTGATCACGTTGGGCATCGGAAAGCTCCTGGGTATGTTGCCTGTCGCTGGCGCCGAGCTGCTGCTCCAGCGCCTGGCGCCTGTCCTGTTCAAGCTGCTGCTGACGCGCAACGGCCTGGCTTTGCTGGCTGAGCGCAGCCGCATATAGCGCGGCTTGACGCTCAAGTTGCGCGCCGTAACGCCACGCTTGTATTTGCCAGACAACACCGGCCACCACCGCCAACAGCAGCACCCGCCCCATCAGGTGGTAACGCATAACACCGCCTTGGCCCGCGCCCACAGTTGCAGGCGGTTATCCAGCCCGTTGAGCCCACCGTTGATGCGCCGGGTAATGGTGGTGAACTGGTCCTTGTCGGCCAGCTCATTCAAACCATTGCTCTGCCAGAACCACGCGGCGGACTCACACGCCCACTGCGGCTGCTCCAGCAACTCGGGTTGTCGGAGCAGGCGATCATCGCCAAACAACGCCTGGCTGCAGGCCAGGTAGTTACGACGCCCGGTAATCTGGATAAGCCCCCGGCCACGATACTTCTGGCCATCACCGTCCGCTTCGGGCGTGTTGCCCAGGCGGGCGGCGAGCGAGCCGGTGTCGTATTTGCTCAGGTATTGATCGCTGCCCAGCTCGCGAACGTAGCGCAGCTCGCCGGACTCGTGGCCAATTTGGGCGAGGAAGGCGGCGATGCGTTTGGGGCTCGTGATCTGGTACTTGTTCATAGCGACATTTAAGGCAGATAAAAAAACGCCAGCTTGGCGGCTGGCGTTTTGAAAGATCTGCAACAACTGCTGCAAGGTCATTGGCATAAAACCCCTCACTCTATGGTTTCAGGCGCTACAACAGGATCAACCGGCACTTGCGGGTCAGGACGTGGCCGGACATGGAATCCACCCTCGACAATCACTTCGAGTCCATTGCACAACCCATCGAGAGCCTCGGCATACTCAAGAGCTGTAATTTCAATAGCGCCTTCAAATACGTCTTGGGCAATTCGGTTCTTAGCTGCATAGGGCATTATTTGATCCTCATGTAATAGGTAGCGCCGATACTCTTGATCCGCGTTTCACTCGCTTGGCGCAGTACGCCATTCGTACCGTCTTCAACCAAATCACAGAGCACGCCATTTCCAATCGCCGCCAAGGAAAGACTCGTGCCCCCCGCCAAGTAATAAGGGTTCCAACCGGTCACCTTGGCTTTGTGCCCTTGGAATGCATCTTGCTCCAGCGCCCCGCCCAACCCCGGTCGTAACGAACGTCGCTCCGTGTTCAACAACGACACTGACCGTGCGTTGAACGGGCTACCAGGAAAATTGACAACTGCGCTGGCGACCACTAAAGGCGCAGACCCTGTCACACTTTCCGAGATAAGGACTCCAGCGTTATAAGGATCCGATGCACTGAGTTTGATATACCGATACAAACCGTTGTCGGTGGGAGGAATCGCTACACCACCGATATTGTCAAAAATAGGAATAGGCACGCCCACCGGTTGCATTGCCCAAGGATCGAAGGCTGCAAGGCTAGCCGCTGTCAGTGGCTTCGTATTATCGACACGTGCGAGCACCTCCGCCGGAGTGGCGGGAACAATCCCATACCCCGCCAAGGTAGTGGACTTATCGGCTTTATTGGCCGGATCAAAGTTGTATTCGCTCCATACTTTTTTGGCCCCCCATATCAACTCGCCGTCCGCGTTCATTGCCAGCGTATTGGCGTAGCGGTTTCGCCAATGAAACATGATTTTGGGTGCGTACTCGAAGGTCAGCTTCGTGTTTCCAACCTGTTGAGCCTCGCGAATTTCCAAGGCGCCGCCGAACCCATTACCCAGATCTGTCAAATCACTGGCCGACAGGCTGGGCCGTTGATATGACGTGGTGCCCACCACCAACGCGTCAGTAATTCCATACCCGCCCAAGGTTGTCGGTTTGTTCTTCAACTTTGACCAATCGTTCAATACATTCAGCGCTTGCGCCAACTGGTCCGTCTTCAACTCATCCGGCACAATTCCCGCCGCCGCCAACACATTCAAAATCTCGGCGGTAACCCCATTGCCCCAACTCGCCGGAATCAAACTCCCCGGCGTTCCCGTCACCGGGTTTTCATCGACGAACTTCCCGTTCACCAGTCCCACACTGGGCACGCTCTTTGGATAATCCATTCCTCTTCCCTCTATTGGTAATTAATGTGCACGTTCGTATGCGCCGGTGCGCTGCGATGAATCAAACACTCCAACGCATCGCCCGGGTTAACGCCAAACCGCTCGCCCCAGTAACTGGCACCAAAACGCCGCCCCAGGTGCTGGCGGCCGCCGGTGTTGAGGGTCCACATGAAATGCGCCTGCCACGTCCCAAAATGCGCCGCCCCAAACCGTGAGCGCCCCATGCGCGGCGCGCGGTGTTCGGTCACGCTGGCGTCTGGATACCCCTGGCTGCGGGCGATTTCGATGTAGTACGCAACCCGCTGGCTGCCCACCGCCAACAGGCGTCGGCGCACGGCGATGCGGCGGTCGTCGTAAAGCGGCGTGGGGCCCAGGCACGGGTCGGGTAGTTGCATCACCCGCTCCCACTCCGGCACCAGTTCGCTGACAGTGGCCGGGTCCATTTCGTTTTGCAGGTCGAAGGCCCGGGCGTCGATGCGTGCCAGTTCTTCGGCGATGCCTTCAAGCACCCGGCCCAATGGCGGGACGTGTTCCAGGTCCCAGGCAGGCCCGCTGGGCAGCAACGCGAGCAGTTGCTGTTGGTACTGCTCAGCCCGCCTCACGCCAGCCATGTGATGCCTCCAAAAACCAGCAACTGGTTGGCCTGGGCGCTGACATCGGCAGTCGGGCTGACCAGGCGGTGATCCGTCTCGCCCGTGGCGCTGCTGATGGACTCGGCGATATGGCTCAACAGCAGCGTGTCACCCAGCCCGGCCTCGCGGTTATGCAGGTCGCGCAGTTGCGCCTCGACAGCTCCCCGCACGGCAGTGGTGTCGGGCGTCAGCCGCAGTTGGTACACCACCGGTTTCATCACCGGCGCCAACACGTACACGTCTGCCGTCACCGGCCGCAACGGCTCGATATGCGCCTGCACCTGCGCCAGTTGGGCGGCATTGGGGATGGGTTGCGCGTCGTCGTCACGCATCACGAACAGCCCCACCGTGCCCGGCCCCAGGTAATTGCCCAGGCACCAGGCCCGCGTCACACCGGGCACTTCCAGGGCCCAGGTTTCGTAGTCTTGCGCCGAGCCGCCTTGCGGTATCACGCGATAGGAGCGGATCACCCGCGCCCGTAACGACTCCAGGCTCTCGCGCGCCACACCACCAGTGAGCCCCGGCGCCAGCACGGTGAACGTCGAGCCAATGCCTTGCAGCGGCTGCACGGCCACCAGGCTCAAGCCCGCATCGGCGTTGCCCTGCGCGCCCGGATCCAGCGCCTGCACGCGGGCGCTGTTCACCCCACCTTGTGTGGTCAGTGGCGCGGTCACTTTAAAGCTGCGCCCATCACTGGCTTGCAGCAGGGTGTCCACGTCCAGTACCGCGCCCGCCACGGCGGTAAAACTCACCGCGCCACTCGCCGCCACGGCGGCCTTGCGCGGCTGGTTCAAGCGCAACGCAGCGATGCGTTCCAGGGTGGATTCATCGGCGGTATCGGGCAGGATCTGTTCGGCGATCCAATCGAGATAGCCATACAGACCAAACGCCGCACCGCTGAGGGTACGCGCCATGACCTGTGCATCGGACTGGCGCAGCGAGTCGCTGGCCAGGTCGCTTTGGGTGCGTTGAATAAGCACCGGCAGCGAAGGGGTTTCAAACGGCATAGATCACCTGCCAACTGTTATCGGGGTTGATGTCCAGACGCTCGCCCGTGGCCAGGCTCAGCTGCACGCGCAGGTTCAGCCGCTGGGCGTCGCTGCGTTCGCTCACCACGTCGATGGCCCGGCAATGCCCGTCGTCGATCAGCCATTGCAGGGCCTCGCGGGCATAAAATTCGGCGTCCAGCTGGGTTTGCCGGCTGAGCTTGACCCGCCGCAACAGCCACAGCCTGGAGCCGATACGGTCGTCGGCCACGGTAGGAAAACTGTCCCCCCACCAGCCGAAGCGCTCATCGTCATCGATGGCATCGTCGGGCGCGGCGCGGCGCCAGGTGAACAGGCTGATGAGCACGCTGCGGGTCAGGGCATTTTTGAGGTTGTCGTCGACAAACATCACTGCCCTCCCGCCGGTGCACCGGTCTGGCCGTTGCCCGCTTGCACGCCCACGTGCACGTGCTGCATCTGGCTGATGCCACCGGCAATCTGGTCGCCCTGGGACAGGATCTTGCCGGTCTGTGTCAGGGTCGGCGTGTCGATGTTCACCGCCGTGCTGGCACGGATGTTCAGGGTGGCGGTCTGGATGTCGATCACCCGCCCGCGCTTGAAGTGCACCTTGTCGCCTTCGTCGGTGTAGATCGCCACCTCGCCCGGCGCCAGGGCTTGCAGGCGGTAGCGGCGGTCGGCGACCACCAGCACCACCGCGTGGGAGCGGTCGCCGCCCAGAAACGTGGCAATGCCTTCGGCGCCAGCCAGCGGGTGGCTGGTAAAACCGTAGGGTTCGAAGTGCTCCATGTCGTCGTTCACTTCGCCCGCGGTCAGGCGCATTTGCAGCGATTGCAGCTTGGAGGCCGACTGGGCGAGCACGACGGTGCCGCGCGCCAGCAGGCGAGTCAGTAGGCTCATGGCAGGTTCCTTGGGGGTCAGGCAGGCGGCAGCGGGTTGGCTTCAAAGGTGGACGGCGGCGCCACCTGCAGCGTGGTGATCGAGCCCTGTTCGGACAGCGAATAAGTGACCTTGGAAATCAGCAGGTCCTCGTCGAACCCCAGCACCGGGTCGGTCACTTTCACCAGCAGGTTATGGCGCCACAAATCGCCGTTGGACTGGCGCCAACCTCGCACGCGGTACGTGGTGGCAAGGGCTTTGCCGGTGCGCGTGGCGCGTTCCCAGTCGGCGCGTTGCTGGGCCAGTTCGGGGGTGAGCTGGGTCGGCTCGTTGATCACAGTGACGCGCTTTCGACCGGCCGTGGCGCTCACCGACACACCGGACACTTCGCTGATCGCCGCCACTGTTTTGTGGTCATCGCCCTTGTGCTGGCCGATCACGCGGTACTCGGAAAACACCGCGCCCATGTCCATCGACGCATTGGCCGAGAGGATGTTCTTGCCCAGTTCCAGGCTGTCCGTCGCACGCCCGCCGCTGGCGGGTCTGGCCAGCACCAGGCGGCCTTGCGGGTCGTCGGTGGAAAACACCCGGTACAAGGTCAACAGACGGTCGATGGACTCAAACACCGTCTCGCCGGGCACGATGCTGTGGGTGTGCAGACGCGTCGTCTCGGCGATCTCGCTCTGCACCTCCACGCCATAGGGCGCAGCCAGGGCACGCACGATAGTCAGCAGGTTTTGCCCGCGCCATTGGCCGGGCTGGTTGATCGCGGCGCAGTCCACCAGGTCCTGGGTGAGCGAGCTGCCCTCGATACTCAGGCTGATCTGCTGGCCGTCATAGCGCACGGGCGCCTTGAACACGAACCCGGTCAGCACCAGGTCGCAACCAATGCGCACCTGGCAACGGGCACCGGGTTTGATCGGCACCGCCAGGGTTTGCCCGGGCCATTGCCAGGTGATATCGAGGGAGAAGGTGCGGAACTGGCGCTCCAGGTCGGCACTGATTTCGACGCTTTTCCAGCCGCCATAATCCAGCCCGTCGACGGTCAGGGTCACGGCATTGTCCAGCTCGTTCATGGCTTACTCCCTGACCACTTGCAGGTCGGCCGGCGGCAGAAACCCCGGGTGCGCTACGCGGTTGCGCTGCACCACTTCGTCCACCCGCGTTGCGTCGCCAAAGCGTTGATAGGCCAGCACCAATGCCGGCACGTTGCGCATCGGCGCCAGGTTCACCAGCCACACGCCGGATGACGCCACCGCCGTGAGGTGCGCAAACAGGTGTTGGCGCAGTTGGTTGAGCAACACGTAAAACTCGGCATCGGCCTTGAGCGCAGCCTGCCACATCGCCTCGTCAAGCTGCTTGCGCAGCGCCAGCACGTCGTCGGCCACCGGCACCTCGCGGCGCTGCACCGGCTGCGCGGCCTGCTGGGTGACGGGCGGCGTGGTTTTCAAGGTCACAGGCTGGGTGGCCACCGGCGTGGCGGCCAGCCAATGGGCGATCTTCACCCACAGCGCGTCCTGCACCAGGTTTGCCACGGCCTGGGCCATGGCGGCGCTGTCTTTACCCGTGGTGAGTTTGGGCGCGTCAATGGTGCGCGCCGCTTCGACCTGCTGCGAGACATTGGCCAACATGCCGCGGTAGCCGATGCGGGCAAAATCGCCGAGCGCTTTCACATCGCTGAGCAAGCCCTTGAGTTCGGTGCCCAGCTCACGGGGCAGTTCCTTGATGCCCTTGACCAACGCATTGAGGCTCGCATACAGCTCGATCAGCGGTTTGAACTGCTGCTCGATCACCTGGTACACCTGCGTCAACCCGTTGCGCAGCGCCTGGATACCCAGCCGCGCCTGTTTGACCAGGGCCGTGGCCTGTTCAAAACGCTGCACCAGGGCGCCCAGCAAACTGTCGGCCGACACCAGCAACTGCTGGCGCGTATTGACCGTCGCCGCGGGAAACTTCAGCGGCTCGTCGGGGTAGAACTTCAGCGCAAAGGTCACCAGCCCGCCGTCCTGGCGGGTCTGGGTCATCTCGCATTCGCCCACCTTGACCTGCAGGCGCCCCATCCAAGGGTGCACCAGCTCGCCTGCGCCCTCCTCCAGCGCCTTGAGCAACTGGTCGC
Source organism: Pseudomonas sp. SDO5215_S409 (assembly GCF_054071325.1). Classification (NCBI taxonomy): domain Bacteria; kingdom Pseudomonadati; phylum Pseudomonadota; class Gammaproteobacteria; order Pseudomonadales; family Pseudomonadaceae; genus Pseudomonas; species Pseudomonas sp. SDO5215_S409. The sequence continues at coordinate 157,423 of NZ_JBSVWN010000005.1, forward strand.
GTTGCTCCAGGCAGTCCTCGCCCACTACAAAAGCGGTCAGCTCGTGCACCTTGGACTGCTGGCCCAAGCCCTCGAAAAACGGCACGTCGCGCTGGGGGTACTCGTGCAACTGGCCCTTCTTGCCGACCGGCACTTTGGCCTGGTCGACCCAAAACCGTACGCCACGAAACGACGCCGGCAACAATCGATCACGCCAGCTCATGGGCGCCTCCTAGGGACAGGGAACGGTAGCCCACGCGCGGCGTGACGCTGAGGCCCGGTTGGTTAGTTTGCGGTTGGCTGACCCGCAGGCCAGCGGGCGCGTTGTCGAAACTCACGCGCAGGTCGCCGTTGAGTTGGGTGCGGTTGTTGGCGGCGGTCTGCTGCAACAGCGAGGTGGAGCTGGACGCCAGCTGCGTGGAAGTACTGCCACCGACGTTGGACACCCGCTGAGTCGACACTAGCGACACCGCCGCTGGCGGCAGCAACCAGGGGCGCGGCTCTGCCCCCGCGTCCCCTTGCACGCGGTTATCCACCGCCCCTTGCTGCAACAACAAGTGAGCGTTGGAGGCCACTTCGGTAGAAGCAATGCCCCCCACGTTGGACACCAGGGTCGTCGAGGCCCGCGACACCGCCACCGGCGACAGCAGCCCCGCCGCTTGCTCGCCGCCAACACCCGCAATCTGCGGCGTGACCCGCACGTCGCCGCCCATGAACGTGCCAATCAGGCCACCCACGGCGCCGCTGAGTAACTGCTTGATGGGCTCGACCACCGCCTTGAGCCTTTCCCATAATGAGGAAAACCACGCCACCACCGGCTCCCAGACTCGGGCGATCGGGTCCAGCGGCGAGTCACCAAACAAGCCCTGAAAAAACGCGACGATGGGCATTGCCGCCGCTTCAAGCCCGTCCCACAGGTCGGCAAAAAACGCTGTGATCGGCGTCCAGTAGGCAACCACCAATGCCGCGGCCGTGACAAATCCAATGGCAAACAACACCACCGGGTTGGCGGCCATCACCAGGTTCATAAAGGCCAAGGCGCCGGACACGCCCGCGACCGCCACCTGAACCGCCGCCAGCGCCACCGCGCCCGCCGTCAAGCCTTCGACCAGGTTTGGGTTGTCGGTCATCACCTGCGCCAGTTTCCCCAGCAGCGGGTCCAGCTTGACGGTTACCGCGCTGACGGCAGGCAAGAGCGCGGTGCCAAACGCCAGCGAAACCTTGTTCATCGAGGCGCTGAAGTCCTTGAGGTTTTGCGCGGCCACCTGCGGCACCGTCGGCAGCACGGTGCTGCCGGTGGCCGTGTTGACCGCCTGCACCTGCTCATGGAACGCCGCCGCCGATTTGATCGCACTCACAAACGGCGCCGCGAGCCCGCCGTCCTTGATCAGCCCGGAGATATCCAGGCTGCCCAAGCCGCTCTCTTTCATGTCCGTTCGGAACTGTTTGACCGTGGCGCGCAGCCCGGCGAGTTTGGGTATGACGTCCTCCACACCCGTCAGGCGCACCGCCGGCTTTTTTTTCTTGCGAGACTTTGCCATCACTGCACCTGCTGCATCGCATTGATCCGTTGCGCATGCTCCAGGGACTCCCGAAGCACATCCAAAGGCCTGGCCAACATCTGTTCGGGGTCAACCTTCCAGAACCAGGCCAGGTCGTAGGCCACCGCGATCAGCTCGGCGACGGTGCCTGCGCCGCACTCATGAAAAAACCCGCGACGGCCCAGCTCAGCGCGTTGAAGTCCACCAGGTCCAGCTGGTTGACCGACGACGGCGGAATACCGGCGCACACCGCGATGTACTTGGCGGCCACGTCCAGGTCCAGGCTCACGTCTTCGCCCTTGTCGATCTTGTACGGCAGCGCCTTGATCGCCCGCACTTCCTGCACCGTGGGGCGGCGCAGGGTAAGGGCGTGCAGCGGCTCGCCGTGGGCGTCGATGGCCACGTGCAGCTTTACTGTGGCGGTCATTGCCAAGCCCCCTTGATGCCCTCGAACTTGAGCTCGATCACCGCGTCGTCGCCCTTGGCCACCGGCTCTTCCACCAGGTAGGCGCCCGCCAGCACGTAGACCTTGCCGTTGTTGAACTCGCAGGTGACGGTCATGTCGGTGCCCGCAATCAGCTGCTTGAGCGGGAAGTCCGGGGTGTGCAGCGCGGTGACTTTGAACGACGGGGTGAGGTCGGTTTCTTTGTAGAAACCCGGCACCACGGTTTCGCGTTTGACGGCCATCAGGGGCGCTTCACAGCCGCCGTTGATGGTCAGTTGAGCGCCGTCCACTTTGACGTAGCAGGTGCCCGCAATCAGTTGACCCATGATGTATCTCCCAAAAATAAGCCCGCACGTGGCGGGCTGGAATCAGTTGTGCGAAAGGCGGCGGCTTACACCGCAGCGTCGTACTGCAGACGGAACTGGTTGAGCAGCGCAAACACCCGCAGGCCGTTGACGTAGTCCGGTGGGAACAGCACGTTGACGCGGTTCGGGTCCTGGCTGTCGCGCTCCACAATCAAGTGCTCGGCGAACAGCTCGGCGTTTTCCACGTGGCCTTCCAGTTCGAGCTTGGCGTACTGGGCAATCAGCTCGCCGCGAATCGTGCTAGGGGTGACCATCGGCTGGCCGGCGCCAAAGCGCGTGCCGTCGCTGGCCAGTTTGTGGCGCCCGTACTTGCTGGTGATCACGCTTTGCAGGCGACGCACGATGAACGCCGACTGGTGCAGGGTTTCACTGTCCAGGTAGGAGTTGTCGGCCTGGCCGAACGCGTTCTTCTGGTAGGTGGTGATCGCCCGCTGGATGCGCACGTAGCCGCCTTCGTAATAAGCGGTGGCGATGCCGTAATTGAGCAGCGACTGACGCTCGGTGAGTGTGAAACGCTCACTGGCGGCCGCCGGATCCAGGCCCGGCAGGCTGCCGCTCTGGGTCGGGCGGCTGGCGTCGGCCGAGATGAACACGGCGGTGCGTGCAGCCAGTGCAGCGGCCTGCACCCACACCGGCTGCGGCACGCCCGGCTCCATGGCCTGGATCGTCACGTGCTGGTCGTTGCGGGTTTGCCCGGCGGCCACCAGGGTGCCCACGGTGCCGCGCTTTGCGGTGTACACGTGGCCGAACAGTTGCTTGGCCCAGGACCAGCGGCCACTGTTGTCGTCCATCACCGCTTGCCAGGCATTGAGGCTGGTGGTGTCGGCCCAGGGCAGGCAGATGAACTCGAACGGCTCGTCACCCAGCGCCGCAATGGCCGCAACCGGGTCTGGTACACCGGCACCGCCGGCCATTTTGCCGAGCGTGGCGGTCAGGCCATCGGGGGTTTGTTCGCCGTTGCTCTGGCCCAGGCGGTTGAGTTGCAGGCTGATGTCGTTGCCGCTGTCGCCGGTCCATTTGGCGGTAAGGGTCACGGTGCCGTCCGCCGCAACGGCGCTCACCGGCAGGTCGGCGCTGGCGTTGATTTTCAGCGCCAGGGCGCTGGCCGCCACCGCAGCGGTGGCGCCATTGACCACGTTGGACTGCACCCGGGTGCCGCCCACGTAGAGGCTGATCACGCCGCCTTGAGCGGCGGCGCCGGTCAACTTGAGGTCGGCCTTGGCCGTGCTGCCGTCGGTGCTGTGCAGCGGCAGGCACCAGATCTCGCCCACCGGGTCGCTCTTGCGAAACGTCTCGTACATCGACGCCAGCATCGACCCCTGGCCGCCGATACGCTTGGCCACGGCCACGCTCGGCACCAGCACCAGGCTGCCGGTTTCGGCATTGGTGACGTTGTCATTGACCTGGGCGACGATCAGCCGACGCAGGGTCGACGACGCACTATTGGCCGCCGAGTTGTCCATCTCGGCGTAGAACAGCGGTACACGAATGTCCGCCGGAATGTGACTGAATCCGATCGCCATTATTGGGCTTCCTGTGGTTGTGCCGCCTGCGCGGCATGAAGGGTGATGTCGCCATCGGCCAGACGACGACGCCACCAGGCGCTGTCCAGCACGTCGCGGCCTTCGACGGGCAGCAAGTCGCCCGCCTCGGGGTCGGGTACGGCCCGGCCGACAACCGGCCGTACGGTGATGCGTTTGCTCATGGTGTTACCTCGGCAGAAAACGTCAGCTCCAGGCGCCCGTCGGGGCCTGGGCGGTGCAGGTTGGGGTCGGCCGGGTCGATGGCATCGACCTGCACCGTGACCCCGTTAAAGGACGGCAAGGCGTCCAGCTCCAGCTCGTGCCAGGTTTCCGCTGGCTGCGTGCTGAGGTTGCGTCCCAACTGGAACTCGGTAAAAAACCGCAGGCGGTACAGCGCGCGGGTCTTGCTTAACAGCAGCCACTCACCCGCCTGGTACTGGATCGGCTCGTGAAAACGCTCGGGCCTGAACCCCACCAGCGCCCGCCAGACCTCGGCCCGCAGGCTGTGGAGCTGGTCCATGGCCTGGGCTTGCGCGTCGGGCGCGAGGTCGATCACCAGCGTGACGCCAAACCGCTCACGCAGGGTCTGGCGACTGGTGTTGGCTGACGTGCTGGCGCGAGCGCTGTCGGCGAGGGGCGTCACCACCGCCATCGGTGCACTGAGCGCGGGCAGGTCTTGCAGCGAGTCCTGGTCCAGGCCTGCGTGGATTTGCTGGTTGAACGCGGGGCAATGCGCGCGCAGGTGGGTGAGTAAGGGGGTGATCTTCATGGGTTCACCGGGTCATAAAAAACCCGCTGGGGGGCGGGTTTTGGGGAGGGGAGCGAGGGTTAGGTCGACAGGCCACCCGCCTTGATCAAGCTGCGATACCCACCCTTGGCGTTGTGGGTGTGCGTCACCTCGTTGATCGACCAGCGACCCCGCATGTAGGCAGGCCAGCTCTCATCGAGTTGCAATACACCTTCGGCCGTCAGCAACGGGTTGCCCGGGCAATCAATCAAAAGGATCACGCCTTCGCGGCGCCCACGCAGAAGCTCGCCCTGCGCTACCGCCCGGGCTTGCGCCTCGGTCTGATAACGCTGGCTCAAGGTATTGAACGGCGCGATGCCCACCTCAACCACTTGCTGCTTGCCTGCGGCAGCGTCCCACCATTTGACGCGAGAACCCTGGAAAACCGCCTTGGATTTTTCGTCGTACTTGGCGCTGATAAACGCTTGCTTGCCAGGACGGTTGTCTTGGGTGACAGACAAGGTCACTTCGGGCAAGTCCACGCCGGAAATCGATTTGACCTGCCCTTTTTCTGCCAGCACATACAGCTCATTGACCGGTTTTCCCACTGCGTAATGTTGCCTGGCAAGGCGGGTAATAAAGGCCATGTCACTTTCGTTGGACTGGTCAATATGGGGAATCGCGATGCCCTCCAGCGACGGCGCCACGCGCGGTGAAAAACCATGCCGGGTCACCAATAAGCGAAACAATGCCCCCAGCGTCGTCGGCCCGTAACTGGCGGAGCGGCGCTGACGGTAACCGCTCTCGTCGGTCATGCTGAAGGGGGCCGCCGTGGCCATGATCACCAGTTGCATGGGAAACAGCATCGGGGTGCGCCGGGTGATCAGAAACTGCCCCTTCTCCACCAGCCCCGTTTCTTTATAACCGGCTCGAAAACCAATCTTGCCGCCCAGGTCGGGCAAACCGTCCAGGCCCTCGATGTTAATGGTCAGCTCCAACACATCCGACTTGAAACCGGCCGCATCGGTATGGCTCCACTGCATCACCCGTTGGTTGAGCAACGCCGCATGGGCGCCGTAGAACTCCATGATCGGCGTGAATTCCATGGCCATTTCGCCTCCTTAATCCCAGGCCAGAACCGGCCGGGCAACCGCTGGCCGCGACGCCACTTCCGGCACGACCACCCACACATCGGCCGGCAACACCGGGCCATATTCGGCAAGCCCGGGGTTGACGCGCCACAGCAACTCCAACGCGGCGTCATCACAGCGGCCCAGCTCGCGGTAGAGCAACAGGTTGACCGAGTCGCCAGCAATACTTCGTACTCTACGCATTGACGAACTCCTCAAGTGTCAGGGTCCAGGCGATGACCATGGCGGTGCCGTCGTCGATCACGTTGCTTTGGGTTTCCGTCACCGCGCTGATGCGCCAAAGCCCCCAATTGCGGCCAATACCATCGACCAACGGCAACGGCGCCCGCGCATTCTGCAAGGCTCGCAATTCGTCGAGGCGCTGCATGCCCAAGGCATACATGGCCGTGCCGGTGAAGGTCAGTTTTTCCAGCTTTTGACCGTTCTGCCGTGATTGGGGCTTGCTGGCGATAATCTCCAGACTGACCCAACCCCCATCGCTGTCACGGGTCAGGGCCGAATAAGCAAAGCCACGGGACAAGCCAAAAATAAAGTCGCCCAATACCATCTGTTGTCGCATCACGCCACTCCATCGGTCAGTGCCGCATCACGCCGCGTCACCAGCAGGTTGTCGATCGACAGCGGAGAAAATTGCGCCTCGATCTGTTGCACCACCAGCGCTGCCAATTGTTGATGGCTGGCCTGTTCGGGCGCACTGATATTGATTTGCGGGGCGAACGTGATCTGGCGGTTGTCCGCCTGGGCACTGTTCAGTTGTTTGCTGATGTCGCTGGCAGAGCCGAGACGGTCGGGCGTATTGCTCAGTTTTTCACCGACCTTTTCACCCAATGCCTGGCCCAGGTCATTGCCGGCCAGGCCGCCAATCATTCCGCCAAGGGTGCCCCCTATAAAGGCGCCCGCCAGCGTGCCCGCACCCGGAGCGATCAATGAGCCAATGGCCCCGCCCACAAACGTTCCGACCGTGCGGCCAAGGAGCATCCCGCCATACCCCACGGCCACCGTCCCCACCGCCGAACCGACGGCACGGCCTACCGCCTTGGAGTCGTTGGCCTGCAAACCACGCACAGCATTGACCGCCGCCCCCGCCAAGACCAGCGGCATAGCCACCCGCGAGCCCAGCTTCGTCGCCTTGCTGGCTTTTTCCATAAAACTGGACGCGGCCTTTTTTGCAGGGCTGGCTTGGCTGCTCAACACCTCACCGCTACGGCGAACCTCAACCTGGGTGATGGCCGGGTTTTTACTGCCACGTCGATTGGTGTTGGGCGGCGAGCCCTTGCGTTTGCCTGGCTTGTCTGGCTTGCCTGGCTTATCCGTTTTTTTGGTTTCGGCACTGTCGCTGAACAGTTCGCCTAATTTGGGGTGAATGCGCGCCGCCCCTTTTTCCAGGACCCGGCCTGCGACCTTGTCGAACACCTTGTCCGCTACCGCCCCCAAAATACCGCTCAGCAGGGGCGCTATCGCCGCGCTAAGCAACGTAATCGCAGCAGTGGCCTTGGGCATTACCTCGGCCAGCCCGTTCAAGCCGTCGACCAATTGAGTCATGCCTGCCAATGCAAGATCGACCACCGGTGCCTGCGCCTTGTCGACGGTCGCGGAAAGCCGGGTGGTACTAGCGTCATAAGCCTGCCTGGCGTTTTGCGTCGACGCAGGCGCCGTCGAAGTTTTACCGGCATCCCCGGCAGGCGCCTGCGTCTGCCTTAGGTCGATCATCTTGAGCAACGAGGCATTGAACGACTCAAGGGTGTTGCGCAACCGCTCCTGCTCCACCGTCAAACTGCTGATAGCCAGGCTGGCATTGGCCAGTGCCAGGCCCAAGTTCGACAACGGTGCCTGTACCGCATCCAGCACGCTGGGGCCTGTAAGGCTCTGGGGTGGGGGCGATGCGACGCTCAAGGCAGCCCTGTCGTACTGCTGCCCTGCAAAGGCCAAAGAAAAATTGTTGGGCATCCCGCTCTACTCCTGTTTAACGCCAAGGCGATTAATCGCGATGTCGTAGCGGCGCAATGCTTTCCCGGCGTCCCAGTCGAGGATTTCCGCTTCGTTTACCTGGTAAACCAGCGGCACCACGTCAAGGATCACTTCGATGTCGCGTTCCGAAAGAAGTCCGCCGGTTTGTTTAAAAAATCGTCGATGCGCTCCTGCAGTTCCGTCCAGTCGGGCACGGTGAGGTCGGCAAGGTCTGGGATCATCAGGCCGGTGCAGTGGGCGGTGATGAACTCGGCGCGCTCTTTGTTGGTGGCGAGTTTTTTCATCGCTTTGGTGGCACGCAGCGCAGGCATTTCCAGCCCGAGCGTGGTCAGGCTGCGGCCAGCGGCCTCGAGGGGCAGTAGCAGGCTGACGCGCTCGTGGGTGGACGACGCGTCGTGCGCCTCCAGGAAGAACGAAGCAGGCTGGGTCGACATTTCGTGTACGTACTGGGCAATGCTGACGTAGTCCGGACGCTTGAGCTGGTCGAGTTCTTTTTCCGAAAGGCCGGTGGCCAGTTTGGCCAGTTCAAAGAACTGGTCGTCCTCGTCATCGCCAGCGCGGGCCAGGGCGTCTTTTTGCGCGGCGTAGAACAGTGGCTTGAGTTGGACCTGATCGATCGTGGCGCCGGTGTCGGCGGTGATCGGGGACAGCAGGATGTGCAGCGGAGGCATCCAGGCCATGGATTGAGTTCCTTGGTTAAGACAGGGTGTAAAAGCGGTCGAGGGGACGCGGGCGGGCCTGCGGTGCAGACGACTCGGGCGATTGGTTGAGCCGAGGAGTGCCCTCGCAACCAGCCGGTTTCCCCACGGACCGAGCCCAGGGTTAAGGCATCAGCACCGCGCGGCGGGCGTCGCCCAGGATGTCGACACCGTTGAGCACGAATTTTTGCGTGCGCACGTCAATGTCGATCACCGGGATGCCGTTTTCCAGGCGGTTGTAGGTACGGCAGGACAGCTCCAGCGTGGTGGTGGGTTTTTCGCCCATCTTCAGCGCCGCCTCTTCCAGAGATTTGAGCTTGCCGCCCACGGTGTGGTAGGTGAAATAGGTCTTGCCATCCTGGTCCTGACCGGCTTCACGCACGTTGAGCAGGATGTCGTCGCCCAGCTTCACGCCCAGCGCCAACATGATCTCGGGGCCTGCGCCTTGCAGCACCAGTTTGGCGCCCAGCACCTTGCCGCTCTTGGCCATCTCTTCGGCGATGAAACGGCCACCGGACATGGACTGCATCTCGAACTCGATCTTCGGCGGGGTGAACTCTTCCACCGTCGCGGACAACGGCAGGCCTTGAAGGGTGGCCGCAATGGCCTGTCTGACTCGGTTGGTAAACATTAGAGAACGTCCTCCAGGAACTGCTCGATGATTTCATCGCGGGCGTTGAGTTGATAAACCATGTGTTCGTTGGGCGCGTAGCGGCCGTAGTCGATGACGATGAACCAGGTGCCGTTTTTGTACTTCTCGACACTGTTCAATTCCGGGTGCAGGTACACGCTGCCGCCGGGGATGGTTTCGTCGGCGACCAGGGTTTGCAGCCAGTCGTTGATACGCTTGACCTCCTGGTCCATGAACGACTTGGTCAGGTTGTGCGCCATGGCCTTCTGGCCAGCCTTGACCAGCTTGCGGCTGATGGCGTCTTCCAGGCCCACGTAGCTGATGAACTTGCCGGTGATGGAGCGGTTACCCAGCAGCGAGAAACCGCCGAGGATGGTGCGGGCGTAATAGCTCACGCCGTAGCGGTTGAGCAGGTCGCCTTCGGTGGAGGTGTCGAGGATGTTGTACTCGACGACGCGGGAAACGTCCTCGGCGAACGTCACCTGGTTACCCGGGCTTTCCCACTGCTTGACCTTGGCCAGCGCCGCGATGGCCAGCGAGGACGGCGACAGAAACACGTTTTTCTTCGCTGCCTTGGAATACACCGACGGCATGTTGTGCACCAGCAGGCAACGATCGAAGCCCAAATCGGCACCGCCCAGTTCGCCGCTGTAGGTCACCTGGTCGGCCACCGAGGCGTCTTTGCCGTCCAGCACCACACGGGCCTTGATGCGCTTGCCAAAGGCGGCGAACTCACCCGCCACCGCCTTGGTGCCGGTAAAGCCCGGGGCGCCGATGATGGTCAGGTCTTCCGGCACGCTGCTCAGCGCGGCCAGGCCCAGTTTGCGGCCGGTGACGGGCTCGTTGCCGCCGATCACGTTGTTGAGCGTGTCCGCCGGGGTGGTGCCTTGGTCGACAATCACCACGTAGACCGGCACTTTCACCACTTTGAGGATCTGGTACACGGCCTGAAACAACGTGCCAGCCTCGGCGCCGGTAGGGTCCAGCAGCGCCTGGGTGGTGAAGCTGTTGATGCGAAACGGTGCGTTTTTCGGGATCGAGGCATGCGCATTGGGCGCCGTGCCGACCAGGCCGATAACGTTGTCACCCAGGCCACCCATGGCCTCGGGGGATTCGGTGGCATTCACGGTGATGCCGTTGTGCTCGAAGTTCAAAACCTCAGCCATGGTTAGTCAGCCTTCTGAGTGGTAGGAGTGGGGGTCTGGGCGTTGAGGGCACTGGTGAGTTCCAGGCGACCGGCGCTGCGCAGGGCGGATGCTTCGACGTCCAGCAGGCTCAACTCCTCACCGGCGGTGGACCAGTGGCCACCTCCGGTGGGGAATGGGATGAGGACGGTGTAGGTTTGGCGGTTTGCCATGTTTTGAATGCTCCATGTGAGAAACGCCAAAGCCCCTGCGGGAGGGGCTTTGAAGTGGCGAAAAAAAGACCGCTTTCGCGGCGGGGTTACTTCAAAAAGGCTGGCAGCGTGGGCCACACTACTTTGGAGGGATCAGTATCTTGCTGCGGAATATCACGTAGCGTCTTGCGATAAGCGGTTATCTCCGCTCGCTGAGCCTCACTGGCCGGAAAGTCCGGAAGTTGAGTAAAGTCAGAGGCACGCAGCAGTTGATCCCGATGCGACCGGATAGCCGCCCACTCTACTTGTGGAATAAAAAAAGCGGGGGCTGATGGAATATCAGACTGGACATTATCAGGCATCATTAACTCCTTAGTTAAATACTACTTTTTCGGCCAGTGAAAGCTGGGTTTTGAGATCACCTACATTAAACAAGCGACCGTTGCCGACCCGCATCGTGTCAATACGTATGGTCGTGTAGTAGATATTAGGAATGAGGATTCGCAATACGATGTTCCCATTACTATCGGCATACACATTCGGCGTCATATTACCGAAAGCCGACACACTGTGAAGCGACCGATCAGGCTGATAGCAATAGCCCACCAATGTTTCGTCAACAATCTTAGCAGTACCATAACTGTACCCCTGAATATTGAACCAAAACATCTCGGAGTTTACGTTGATATTGAGCGGGACCTTAAAATGCATAAAGACATTGCTCATGCTGCCCAACTCGGTTGACACAAAATCACCTTGTGCCAGCGGTGTGAGTTTTACTCCATTACCGTCAACCCCGCCGGTGGTATAGACGTGCCCCTGCAGCAGGTTTCGGCGAATAGTGCCCAGCGCGGCAGGGTCACCCTCGACATCTTTCAGGTTTCGCCACTCGTTGAACTGTGCCAAAGCACCCGCCATCGTGGTGTTGATGCTTCCGATTTTCCCATTAACAGCAGCCGTCAAATTATTAGCCGCTGCCACGAGCGAGGTTATCGTTGTTTCCAGACTCATTTTCCAACTCCTGAATCATTTAAAAAATACGTTAGTGGTTAGCTTCCAGTGCCATTACGCGAAACAAGAGACTTGTGTGACGGGCCATGTTGTCAATATTGGCAGTGGCCACTATCGCAATATCTTCCGCCAGCAAAATATTCAAGCTCTCACTTCCTACCACAATCGTCACGCTGTCCGCCGGCAACGGCGAAATATCCAGCGTAAACTTTTGCAGTACCCGTGCCGCTGCCGCCTTGTAAGTCAGCAACGTGCCCGCCACCGAATAAACGGCCAGCAACGTCCCGCTGGCGAGGTAAAAACCGAACTCGCCGATTTCATACTCGCCCTCGCCGTCGAATAGCGCGGCCATCCGAAGTTGCCGGTTGCCCAGGTCTTCGTAGTCCACAATCGCCACCCGCTGGCGCTCATCGCGCAAGGCAACTTCAGTGCCGTTTGGGTTGTAACGGCCAGTACCGGCGCCGACGTGGGTGATTTCGCCTTTCAAGCCCTGGTTCTTTGCCTGCAGCACTTCATCCAAACCTTTGGAGGTGAAGCGCACCAGGCGCGTGATTTCATCTGTCATGGCTGCGCCCTGAGGTCGTAGTCGTTAATGGTGTAGTGCCGGGCAACGCCAACACTGTTCAGTCGGGCGTCCAACTTAAAGTCAGGCAAGGCGCCCAAAAGAGAGAACTCGCTGTCGCAGAGTGAACGATGAGCCGCGCTGCTTATCGAAAGTGGCCCGTGGGTTTGATGCACGATGGTGATGGTGCCTTGGTCCCGCTCGCTTTTTGCCGCATTGATACGGCGAATAAGCCGGTTGTGGTCCCCGCTGGACCAGTTGCGCCCGATGATTGCCTGCACATCAAACGTGTAGGGAATACCCTGCGGGCGTTGCTGGTACCAGGCGATGATATTGGGCATAAACCCCAGCGACTCGACCGCATGACTCAACGCCTTGGACGTGCCGGCTTGACGCTGGATCTGCCAGGACAAGGCCACGGTCAAGCGCTTCTCGGCCTCGCTCGACTCGGTATCCCACTCACTGACCCCCCGATCCGCCGCCAGGTACGGCAAAAACTCAGCCGGTGTCTGCAACGGGTCCATCAGTGCCGGAAACGGCGGCACCACCCGATCCAGCAACTGACCAAACCCCACATCCAGCGCCCGTTCCAGCGGTGAGCTGTTGGCCGGTAGCAACGTAGGAAAAGATTCACTCATAACGTACGCACCTCCACTTCAACCCCCGAGCAGTACGGCGCCTGAAACGCGGTGGTCACGATGGGTGCCAGCGGCTCGAGGATTTGCAGTTGCGCGGCCCCGGCGCTGTGGATGGCGTAGTCGATCCAGCTCGGGTCCACGCGCCCTTCCAGCCGATGGCAGGAGTCGGCGTAGGTTTGCAGCAGTTTCTGCGCCTCGACCTGGGTCAGGCCCGAATCGGGGCCGGCGTTGATTTTGGCGATGACGCGGATTTTGTAGCGCAGGATGTCAGCGCCCTGCACGGTGACCCGGTCGGTTTCCGGGCGTACATCCGGCCGGTCGAAGTGGGTGCGCACGCCGTCGAGCAGGTCGGGCGGTGCGGTGCCGTCGCCTTCGCGGGAGAGCACCGTGACCCTGACATCGCCGGGGGCCGTGCGACGGGCGTTGCCGTCCTTGACCCGGGCCGCATAGCCGTCCGGGTTGAAGGTGTAGGTCACCGTCACCACGCCCGCCGAGGTGCTGTTTACTTTGACCGCCGGGCGCTCACCCAAGGTGAAGATTTCGCGGCGGTATTGCATGCGCGAGCCTGCCGCCGGGGCGTGCGGGGCCAGGTAGTAGCGCAGCCGGGCGTCGTCGTCGCTTTCCAGCGTTGGCGGCACTGGCGGGAAGGCGGCCGGGTCGCCAGGGTCGAGCACTTGGCGCTCCAGGCCCATGTCGGCCAGGCGGGCGTCGAGGTTGCTGCCGGTGGCCCACCAGGCCAGCATCTGCTTGATGCGGGCGTTGTATTTGCGCTCGTGGGTTTGCAGGCGCACGCAAAAGGCTTCCAGGGCCAGGGTCAGCAGTTCGCTTTCGTTGTCCAGGCTGACCTTGAGTTTGGCCGCACTTTGCGGGGCGCGGGCGGCCACATAATCGACGACGAAGGCCTTGAACTGCGCCAGCAACGGCTCGAACTCATCGACCGCGATGATCGACGGCTCCGCCAGTTGGTTCTGGCCGGGAATGAGCATGCTCATGTGACTACCTCAAAGGATTGTTGGCGGTTTTTCCAGGTGCCGGCGAAACGCAGCAGCAACCCCGCGCCCTGACGGGTGGCGACGATCACCTGGGGGTCGAAGTCGCCGATGCCGTTCTGCGGGTTGTAGAACGCCTGCGCGGCGTGGCTCTGGGCGAGAATCAGCAGGTCATCGCCCAGGTTCTGGCCCAGCAGTTGCGGGATCATCGAGCCATACAGCGGACGTTTCTGGCGGGTGCCCAAGGGGGTGGTCAGGGCGCGGGTGGCGCGCTGCACAAATTGCAGCCAGTCATCGACGGCTGCTCCGGTGTTGCGATCGATGCCGATCATGGGAGGTCCTTGTCAGGGGCTGATGACTCGGCCCTGGTGGTCCACCACCGGGCCGCTGAAGTGAGCGCCACCGGCATCCAGCAACAGGCCGGTGCCGCCGACTTGCAACCCGATACCCTGGGCGGTCATCGTCAGGCGGGCGGCGCCGACGGTGATGTCGACCTGCTCGCGGGAGCCGCTGACGGTGGTGGGCCCGTTGCTCCAGTTGAAGGTATGGCTGGCGTCGTCGTAGTCGCTCTGGGTGCCGTCCTGGTAACGGCGCCGGGTCAGCGTGGCGAGACTGGACACCGGCGGAAAACGGTCACTGTTCAAGCCAAACAGCGCCACCGACTGCAAGCCCCCTTCCCCGCCGCCATAGTTGAGCAACAGGCATTGCTCGCCCACGGACGGAATGCGGGTTTCGGTCTGTGCGCCCGCGCTGGGGTTGAAAAAAAGGATGGCCGGGGTGAGCAGTTCGCCATGGCTGACGGTGCAGGTGTTACTTGCGGCATCCACGGATTGGCACACGCCGATGCGGCAAAAACTGTCGGCGCGGCGGTAAAGGTCCTCGAGCTGGGTTTCCATCTCGGCCAGGCGCTCGACGATCGGCCCCAGTTGCATGCGTAGAATCGCGTCAAACATGGGCTACTCCTGCAAGGGCCGGTATTGATTCGGGTCGTTGATGTCGGACACTTCCCAAGTCCGGGCGAACAGCGGCTGGCCGATGGGGTCATCGAGCAAGGTCGGACCGAGGTAGAGGGTTTGGAAGAAGGAAACGGTCCAGCTGTCGTAGTCCGTTTCTGCGGTGGCCAGCACCGATGGCGTGGCAACGATGTTGGCGGGCAATTCGCACTGCGCTGCCGGCAGGTTCCAGCGGTTGTCCAGCACCTGGTCCATCAACTGGCTGGCCAGGTCGCAGGCTTCAAAGGGCTGGGCGCCCGGGGCCACGGTCACTTTGAGGGACACGCTCAGGACATGGGCCTTGCGTCCGTCCAGGGAGCGCGGCCCTGGGCCATTACGTTCGACGGTGATCAGTACGCCGGTTTTATCGGCGTTTTCAATGTCGTGAGGGTTGCCCACCCGCAGGTCGGGAAAGGCGCGGCGCAGCGCCTCGCCGATGGCTTGGGGCAACTGGGAAGGTTTTTCGATCGGGATCATTTAAGTGGCGTCCTTGCGGCGGTTAGGGCTGGTCGGGGCGCGAGCCTTCGTTGATGCCGATGCGCTTGGCGGCCCAGCGTTCATAGAGGCCGATGGCCACGTCGGCGCCGGCCATGGCGGTGAGGCAACCCAGGGCGCCGGCGGTCCAGATCGACATGCCGGCGGCGTACAACAGCATCAACGCCGACACCCCGCAGACCATGCACGCCCCGGAACGCAGGGCCAGGCGCCGCACCAGCGACCAACCGCGGGCGCCTTCTTTATCGGCGCGCCACATTTCCCCGGAAACGCCGCCAATCACGGCCAGTACGATGACCAGCCAGATAGGCATTTCCGCTAACGCTTGCTGCTCGTTTGTCATGTCACGCCTCCTGGAATGAGTGATACCGGCAGGTTGCCGGTGGTGGGGTGAATTGCTGTCGGTGTGGTGTAGGTACGCATTCCAAAAAGCCCGGTTACCCGGGCTTTTCAGTAATGCTGTCCTCGGTCTTTCGGCGCTACTGGCGCGGTACGGACCTTTCATCAATGTTTTTCCGACCACGATCCCTGTCTGCCGGATAACTGCTTCTGGTGCTTTACGCTGCACACCCGGGTCAGTTGCCAACCCTCTGAACCGTTAAGGCCGGTTCATCGCTGCCTGTTGTTGAAATGGTGAAACTAAAGAGCGTCGGCATCCTTGCCGGGTGTTGCCGGGCATCCATGCCATCACTTCGATGGCGTCCATGCCGGTGTTGCGTGCCGTCCTTGTCTTCCTTGGCGGCATCCTTGCCGCCTCCACCAGGCCTTGTTGGCTGGCTTGAGACGAAGAATATGCATGTATGCATATACAGTCAATGCGCAAATGCATTTATTTTTGCGCTGAAAATGCATTGATGCATGCAGAGCCTTGCGGGCCGCGGGGTTGGAGGTTTTTTACAGGCGAAAAAAAACCCGCCAGTCAGCGGGTTTTTTCTTACAAGGAGGGGTTAGCGGGCGTACATGCCCCACCAGAAAACGTGACCGAGGATGCTGATCTGTTCTTCCTGGATTTCCTGGAAGCTGTAGTCCTCGTCCGGGTGTTCATCGCGATTGAAGCTGCGCAGGCGAATCCCTGAAGGCAGGCGATAGAGCTGCTTAACCCGCAGCTGCCCGTTGTGATTGATGGCATACAAGTCGCCATCGACGATGTCCCCAATGCCGCTCTTGCCCGCATTGACCCCCACCGTCGCGCCGTCGCGCAGCACCGGCAACATACTGTTGCCGCGCACGGTGACGCACTTGGCCTGGTCGAACTGCACACCGTTGTGCCGCAAGCTGCGCTTGCCGAACCGCAGGCTGGCCTTTTCGCTTTCCTCGATGACGAATCTTCCTGATCCAGCAGCCAATTCAACCTCGCGCAGAAAGGGGATGGACACCTCGTCGTCGTTCACGGGGGTGTCGTCGTCCCACAGGCTTATGTCCTTGAGTTCCGAATGCATCGGGTCACGCTCGTCCGCCCGGGCAGGCACCGCGGCTGCGCGCCCGCGCAACTGATCGGTGCCCACGCCGAAGTATTCGGCGATACGCGAGATGTGCTTGTCCGACGGATCGACAATTTTGCCGCTGAGGATCCGCGAAAGCGTGGATTGAGGGACGCCGGTACGCCGGTGAAGCTCCGTGGGGGAGATCCGGTCGCGGTCCAGCAGTTCTCTTAAGACGATAGAAACATTGCGTTTTTGCATAGCGCGGATAGTGCAGGCAGTTTTGACGGTTGGCAAATGCTAATTTGCATATTTTATGCATTTATCCTGCCGAGATGCTGGCAGTTTGCTCACTTAGCACGGTGATTTTAAGCCGCATATCGCTTCACTCTCGCCCTGGCTCCCTGGCAGAAACGTCGTTCATACACGCCTGGCACGTGCGCAGTGTTATCAGTTCCCGGCCACCGTCACTGGTGATGGTCACCCTTGATTGAGCATGCAAGGGGGTCAAGTTCGGCTCTAACGCCGCCATGAACGGTTTCGATCCGGTCAGCGACGGCATCCCAGGCCCGATCTTTTGCGAAGGAGCGATCCGAGAGGCCGTTGAACACTTCAGGCGTGCGATCGATGCCGTTATCGCCATCCTGAGCGGTTGCGGACGACGTGCTAGTGCCCTCCGATCAGACGAGCCTATCGAAGAAAGCCAGTACGCTGCGGTCACCGGCCAGGGTTTCAAAAATCGAGCAGTAAAAGCCGCTCAATGGCGAGCAGTTAACGGTGGCACTCGTCGGCGGGAGGTGCGGCGGCTTGAGAAGTCGTCGGGACGGGCGCCTCGGGCACCAGAATAGGCAGGATGATCATGTGCTTCAGATTGTAGGATCTGGCCATTCCTCATGACCATGACCGCTTAGCAATCCCTGGGCGAAGTGCATCTTCACGTCGGCGCTGCCGTCCACTTGATGCACCGTGTAGCCCACAGCCATCACCTCCATCCAACGTCACTTAAATACCCTCTGACTGTCAGCTGCCGAGCATGGACTTCTATTGATCGGGATATCTCACGATGGCGTCAACTATCAGCTCACCAACAACGACTTAATAATCTTAATATAAAAAACTCATGGAATAAATTCAGACTGCTGACTGTTAACGCCTCAACGCGTTCATTTAGAAAAAAACCATCATGAAAAAAAGCTATCAATGATCGATCATTTAAAATCCCGAAGAGGGAAGCAGCGCAACAAATGGCGCAGTTTATCTGAGCTTTTCACTTCACCCGACCGAACACCCGGCATTAAAAACATACTAAAAACACTATCCACCCACTGCCCGAAAGCATACCAACCAAATAAGAACCTCGTTTGGCGTGAAAACATTCAACGACAACAATGCGACAACGCGCATCATGAAGTTAAAATTCAAAAACTTAATATAACTAATTACTCGACAGTTTAAAACCAGGAGTAAAAAAATGAGCCTTCTTTCAAAACTCACCTGTGGAATAATTCCAGTTTACTATACGGATACAAAATTCGGCTCCGGACCCGCGAGTTCGAATGACTTGTTCGACAACCTCGATCGCCGAGCCGGTAAGCTTCGCAAAAAAGACGCAATGCCCACCATATGCTACTCGTTAGCGCTGCACGCGGGGATTGCTGGGTTAACCGTCAAACCTAAAGCGGCGGAAAAAGTCATGGATGAAATGAGTAAGGGTGGTAACTATGGCCAGCGTTATCAAATCTTCATGAACATCAATGGCAATGGCAGTACAACTTTTATAAAACAAGACATCAACGAATCTGGCATTCTGAATTTCAGAAGTTCGAACGACGGCGAGCTGGTACATACCGCATACCTACATCGCACCAAGGCGGGAGAGCATATTCTGCTGCATAACAATTCGCTGTCTTTAGACATGGAAATGACGGGCAACGGCACCCTCCCTTTTCAGCGTGGAGGCGTGAATATCTACACCAAAATTGAACGACTTCAAAACTTTCTCGACTCTGGATACACTTACCACTTTACTCCAGCAAGCCAATTAAACTCAAAAGTCTCTTAAGCTTCATATTTGCAGAAACCTCGAGGGTATCGAGGTTTCTCTGTTCCAAATCGCTCACGTGATCAGCAATAACTCATTAAGTTTTAAGTTATCGACGCGACGACGACGTATACGTGTCGAACTTTCCACATTAATCCTTGGCACGCGCCTGGACGTTGTGGTGTTCGATTTTACGCTTGAACTTCCAGATTAGGCCGCACCTCATTGAGCTTGGAATAGGCCTGCCAGATTACCTCCCGAAATTCGGGAGCCCGTGAGCTTATCCAGCTCCAGACCTGACTGCCCGAGCAGATAGTCGTGACGTTGCATTTCCAAGCTCCAGGTAGCAGAAGGCCGGCCGTAGCCCAGCGGCCTGGACGATAACCCGGTTCACCACAGCTCGGTGAAGGCCCACGTCAAGGATGCGAGCCTGCACGAGGTGCGCGCCAAGTCGCTTTGCGATACCTATGACCTGGGTAACGATGCGCACAATCAACCTAGGCCTACCGCCGACAATGCCTAAAAAATCCCTGTAGTATTGGACAGCTAACCATTGTCAAAAAGACAGGCAGAGCTGACTCCCCCGTATGACCGACCTCTCCAGCCACACCCCGATGATGCAGCAGTACTGGCGCCTCAAAAACCAGCACCCTGATCAGTTGATGTTTTACCGCATGGGCGACTTCTACGAGATCTTCTACGAAGACGCGAAGAAGGCCGCCAAGCTCCTGGACATCACCCTGACCGCACGCGGGCAGTCGGCTGGGCAGTCGATTCCGATGTGCGGGATTCCTTATCACTCGCTCGAAGGCTACCTGGTCAAGTTGGTCAAGCTGGGTGAGTCGGTGGTGATTTGCGAGCAGATCGGCGACCCCGCCACCAGTAAAGGGCCGGTGGAGCGTCAGGTGGTGCGCATCATCACCCCGGGTACGGTGAGTGATGAGGCGTTGCTGGATGAGCGGCGCGACAATTTGATTGCCGCCGTGTTGGGCGACGAGCGGCTGTTCGGCCTGGCGGTGCTGGACATCACCAGCGGCAACTTCAGCGTGCTGGAGATCAAGGGTTGGGAGAACCTGCTGGCGGAACTGGAGCGCATCAACCCGGTGGAGTTGTTGATCCCGGACGATTGGCCCAAGGACCTGCCAGCGGAACGACGTCGTGGGACCAAGCGCCGCGCGCCGTGGGATTTCGAGCGCGATTCGGCGCTGAAAAGTCTTTGCCAGCAGTTTTCCGTGCAGGACCTCAAAGGCTTCGGTTGCGAGACGCTGACCCTGGCTATCGGCGCCGCCGGTTGCCTGCTGGGTTATGCCAAGGAAACCCAGCGCACGGCCCTGCCGCATTTGCGTAGCCTGCGTCACGAACGCCTGGATGACACGGTGGTGCTCGACGGCGCGAGCCGCCGCAACCTGGAGCTGGACACCAACCTGGCGGGCGGGCGCGACAACACGCTGCAATCGGTGGTCGACCGCTGCCAGACCGCCATGGGCAGCCGCTTGCTGACCCGTTGGTTGAACCGACCGCTGCGGGACTTGACCGTACTGCAGGCCCGTCAAACGTCTATTACCTGCCTGCTGGATCGCTACCGTTTCGAAAACCTGCAACCGCAGCTCAAGGAAATCGGTGATATCGAGCGGATTCTGGCGCGGATCGGCCTGCGCAACGCGCGGCCCCGCGACCTGGCGCGCCTGCGCGACGCCCTCGGGGCCCTGCCGCAATTGCAGGCGGCAATGACCGAACTCGAAGCCCCGCACCTGCAGCAGTTGGCCGTCACGGCCGGCACTTACCCGGACCTGGCGGCGTTGCTGGAGCGGGCCATTATCGACAACCCGCCCGCGATCATCCGCGACGGTGGCGTGCTCAAGACCGGTTACGACACCGAACTGGACGAGCTGCAGTCGCTGAGCGAAAACGCCGGGCAGTTCCTGATTGACCTGGAAGCCCGCGAAAAAGCCCGCACGGGCCTTGCCAACCTCAAAGTCGGCTACAACCGGGTGCATGGCTACTTTATCGAGCTGCCGAGCAAGCAGGCCGAACAAGCACCGATCGATTATCAACGCCGCCAGACCCTCAAGGGCGCCGAGCGTTTTATCACGCCGGAGCTCAAAGCCTTCGAGGACAAGGCGCTGTCGGCCAAGAGCCGCGCCCTGGCGCGCGAGAAGATGCTGTATGAAGCGCTGCTCGAAGACTTGATCGGCAAACTCGCGCCCCTGCAAGACACCGCCGCCGCCCTGGCCCAACTGGATGTGTTGAGCAACCTGGCCGAGCGCGCGCTGAATCTGGATTTGAACTGCCCGCAGTTTGTCAGCGAGCCCTGCATGCGCATCGTGCAGGGGCGTCACCCGGTGGTGGAGCAAGTGTTGACCACGCCGTTCGTGGCCAACGACCTGTCACTGGACGACGATACCCGCATGCTGGTGATCACAGGTCCGAACATGGGCGGTAAATCCACCTACATGCGTCAGACCGCCTTGATTGTGTTGCTGGCGCACATCGGCAGTTTTGTGCCCGCGGCCCGTTGCGAATTGTCGTTGGTGGACCGCATCTTCACCCGGATCGGCTCCAGCGATGACCTGGCCGGTGGCCGTTCGACCTTTATGGTGGAGATGAGCGAAACCGCCAACATCCTGCACAACGCCACGGAACGCAGCCTGGTGCTGATGGACGAAGTCGGTCGCGGCACCAGCACGTTCGACGGCCTGTCCCTGGCCTGGGCGGCAGCCGAGCGGCTGGCACACTTGCGGGCGTACACCTTGTTTGCAACGCACTATTTCGAGCTGACCGTGCTGCCCGAGGCGCAACCGTTGGTCGCCAACGTGCACCTCAATGCCACCGAGCACAACGAGCGCATCGTGTTCCTGCACCACGTGCTGCCAGGCCCGGCCAGCCAGAGCTATGGCCTGGCCGTGGCCCAG
Organism: Pseudomonas sp. SDO5215_S409; assembly: GCF_054071325.1. Taxonomy (NCBI): domain Bacteria; kingdom Pseudomonadati; phylum Pseudomonadota; class Gammaproteobacteria; order Pseudomonadales; family Pseudomonadaceae; genus Pseudomonas; species Pseudomonas sp. SDO5215_S409. The sequence goes on from NZ_JBSVWN010000005.1 coordinate 178,848, forward strand.
TTGGCCGGTGTGCCTACCGAGGTGATCACCCGTGCCCGCGAGCACCTGAGCCGACTGGAAACCACCGCCCTGCCGCACGAGGCCCCGGTGGCCAGCCCGGCCAAGGTGTCCAGCAAGCCCAGCGCGCCGCACCAGAGCGATCTGTTCGCCAGCCTGCCCCACCCGGTGCTGGATGAGCTGGCAAAAGTCGACCTGGACGACCTGACACCCCGAAAAGCGCTGGAAATGCTCTATGCACTGAAGACACGGATCTAACGCAGACGCGTGCAAGCTGATAGACTCTCGCGCGGTTTGGGATGCTGCTGGCTTTTAGCCTGGCCAGCAGACTATCGCTCCCGGACCTCGCGAGCCCTGCCACAAAGGGTTTCGCTGCCGCCGCCTGAGGAGAAAATTAGAAATGACCTTCGTCGTCACCGACAACTGCATCAAGTGCAAGTACACCGACTGCGTAGAAGTGTGTCCGGTGGACTGCTTTTACGAAGGCCCGAACTTCCTGGTCATCCACCCGGACGAGTGCATTGACTGCGCCCTGTGTGAACCAGAATGCCCGGCCGTTGCGATTTTCTCCGAGGACGAAGTCCCGGCAGACATGCAGGAGTTTATTCAGTTGAACGTCGAGCTGGCGGAAGTCTGGCCGAACATCACTGAACGCAAAGACCCGATGCCGGACGCTAAAGAGTGGGATGGCAAGACCGGCAAGATCGCCGATCTGGAACGCTGATCAGCGTTTGCGTGACCGGAAAGGCCCCTTGCGGGCCTTTTTTGCGTTTAAGCGCTTTACTTTTCTACAGGCAAAAAAAAGGGGCGGTTTGACCCGCCCACATTTTTTCCCTAGTCCCTGTATTCCTTTTCATCATCCTGATGAATCGCATCCTGCGACGTTCCATGAGCCATCGTTCCGTGTTGGCTGTGTCAATCCGTGGACACAGGACTGATGTTAGAGAGTTCCAAGGGAAGTTCAACGGGATGCTACGGGCCGACGTGCGAATAAGCACCCTCGCCTTACAATAAATAATTGTTTATTTTCAATAACTTAGAAAAACTCTCCCGCCTATTCAAGACGTCCCGGACCGCCAAAAAACCCAAACACTTACGAAAAAGTAAGCAAATGCTTACACCAGCGATTACGCAAAAGCGCACGTCGCGCACCTTGCGGCTTTCATCGGGCAAGAAAAAGCCCCGACAAGGTCGAGGCTCTTTCCCTTCAAGTGGCTCAGTCGTCGCTGACGGTGATGGTCGGCATGGCCTGGGAACCGGCTTCCTGCAGGACGATCCGCGCACCGACGTGGCGGGCCAGTTCCTGGTACACCATGGCGATCGGGCTGTCAGGCTCGGCGATCACGGTGGGCTTGCCGCCGTCGGCCTGTTCGCGGATTTCCATCGCCAGGGGCAGCGACGCCAACAACTCCACACCAAACTGGGTCGCGAGCTTCTCGCCACCGCCTTCGCCGAACAGGTGCTCGGCATGGCCGCAGTTGGTGCAGATATGCACCGCCATGTTTTCCACCACGCCCAACACCGGGATGTTGACCTTGCGGAACATCTCGACACCCTTTTTGGCATCCAGCAATGCCAGGTCCTGGGGCGTGGTGACGATCACCGCACCGGCCACCGGCACTTTTTGCGCCAGGGTCAGTTGGATGTCGCCGGTGCCTGGCGGCATGTCGATGACCAGATAGTCCAGGTTGCCCCAGTCGGTCTGCGTCACCAGTTGCAGCAAGGCGCCCGACACCATGGGCCCGCGCCAGACCATCGGGGTGTTGTCATCGGTGAGGAACGCCATGGACATCACTTCCACGCCATGGGCCTGGAGAGGCACGAACCACTTCTGGTCCTTGACCTTGGGCCGGGTGCCTTCGGCAATGCCAAACATCACGCCTTGGCTGGGGCCATAGATATCGGCATCGAGAATGCCCACGCGGGCACCTTCGCGGGCCAATGCCAGCGCCAGGTTGGCCGCGGTGGTAGACTTGCCCACGCCGCCCTTGCCGGACGCCACGGCGACCACGTTCTTGACGTTGGCCAGGCCCGGGATCTGCGCCTGGGCCTTGTGCGGGGCGATCACGCTCTGGATGTCGACCTTGGCCGAACCGACGCCGTCCAGGCCTTCGATCGCCATTTGCAGCATTTGCGCCCAGCCGCCCTTGAACAGGCCAGCGGCGTAGCCCAGTTCGAGCTGGACCGAAACCTGGTCACCTTCTACCAAAATGTCGCGAACACAGCCGGCACTGACCGGGTCCTGGTTCAGGTAGGGGTCGGTGTACTGGCGAAGAACGGCTTGCACCGCTGCGCGATTGACGGCGCTCATGGATTACTCCCGAAAAAAGGCTGACTGAAACAGGCGGCTATCCTAACCCTTCCTGACCGTATGCGGCATGCTTTCGCGCCGTTGCAAGCCCCTGAAACAACCACGCGGGGTGAAATAAATTTCCCGGCGCTTTATAGTGGCCGACCTCCGTTTCATCAAGTAGCCGAGCCCCATGTCCGAGCCACGCAAGATCCTCGTCACCAGCGCCCTGCCCTATGCCAATGGTTCCATCCATCTTGGCCATATGCTTGAGTACATCCAGACCGATATGTGGGTGCGCTTCCAGCAGCATCGCGGCAATCAATGCATTTATGTCTGCGCGGACGACGCCCACGGTTCGGCCATCATGTTGCGCGCGGAAAAGGAAGGCATCACCCCGGAACAACTGATCGCCAATGTCCAGGCGGAACACTGCGCCGACTTTGCCGACTTCCAGGTGAACTTCGACAACTACCATTCGACCCACGCCGAAGAAAACCGTGAGCTGTCGACCCAGATCTACAAGCGGTTGCGCGACGCCGGGCATATCGACCAGCGTTCGGTCACCCAGTATTTCGACCCGGAAAAGAAAATGTTCCTGGCCGACCGCTTCATCAAGGGCACCTGCCCCAAATGCGGCACCGAAGACCAGTACGGCGACAACTGCGAGAAGTGCGGCGCCACCTACGCACCCACCGAGCTGAAAGACCCGAAATCAGCGATCTCGGGCGCCACGCCGGTGCTCAAGGACTCCCAGCACTTCTTCTTCAAGCTCCCGGACTTCCAGGCCATGCTGCAAACCTGGACCCGCAGCGGCACCCTGCAAGACGCCGTGGCGAACAAACTCGCCGAATGGCTCGACAGCGGCCTGCAACAGTGGGACATCTCCCGCGACGCGCCGTATTTCGGCTTTGAGATCCCGGACGAGCCGGGCAAGTATTTCTATGTGTGGCTGGACGCGCCGATCGGCTACATGGCCAGCTTCAAGAACCTGTGCGACCGCACGCCAGGCCTGGACTTCGACGCCTTCTGGGGCAAGGACTCCACGGCCGAGCTGTACCATTTCATCGGCAAGGACATCGTCAACTTCCACGCCCTGTTCTGGCCAGCGATGCTCGAGGGCTCGGGCTACCGCAAGCCCACCGGCATCAACGTGCACGGCTACCTGACGGTCAACGGTCAGAAGATGTCCAAGTCCCGTGGCACCTTTATCAAGGCGCGCACCTACCTGGACCACCTGTCGCCGGAATACCTGCGTTATTACTACGCGGCCAAGCTGGGCCGTGGCGTCGATGACCTGGACCTGAACCTGGAAGACTTCGTGCAAAAGGTCAATTCGGACCTGGTGGGCAAGGTGGTCAACATCGCCAGCCGCTGCGCAGGCTTTATCCACAAGGGTAACGCCGGTGTGCTGGTGGCCCAGGACGCCGCGCCAGAGCTGACCGAAGCCTTCCTGGCCGCCGCGCCAAGCATCGCCGACGCGTATGAAACCCGCGATTTTGCCCGTGCCATGCGTGAAATCATGGGCCTGGCCGACCGCGCCAACGCCTGGATCGCCGACAAGGCGCCCTGGTCGCTGAACAAGCAGGAAGGCAAGCAGGCTGAAGTCCAGGCGATTTGCGCCACGGGCATCAACCTGTTCCGCCAGTTGGTGATTTTCCTCAAGCCGGTACTGCCGGGCCTGGCGAGCGATGCCGAGGCGTTCCTCAACGTCGCGCCACTGACCTGGAACGATCACACCACCCTGCTTGGCGACCACAAGCTCAACGAGTTCAAGGCGCTGATGACCCGTATCGACCCGGTCAATGTGCAGGCGATGATCGACGCTTCAAAAGAAGACCTCGTGGCCAGCCAGACGGACACCGGCCCGGTCGGTAACGGCGAGCTGGCAAAAGATCCGTTGTCGCCCGAGATCGAATTCGACGCCTTTGCCGCGGTGGACCTGCGTGTTGCACTGATCCTCAAGGCCGAGGCCGTGGAAGGCGCCGACAAGCTGTTGCGCCTCACGCTGGATATCGGTGACGAACACCGCAACGTGTTCTCCGGGATCAAGAGCGCCTACCCGGACCCGGCCAAGCTCGAAGGCCGCCTGACCATGATGATCGCCAACCTCAAACCGCGCAAAATGCGCTTTGGCGTGTCCGAGGGCATGGTGATGGCTGCCGGCCCCGGCGGTGAAGAAATCTACCTGCTGAGCCCGGACAGCGGCGCCAAGCCGGGTCAACGCATCAAGTAACACCAGGTGCCCTGCGGCGTGGGCCGCAGGGCACGTGCTTCAAGGCATCAAGAACCCGGTGTGGGGGCTGGCTTGCCTGTGAAAGCAGCACTTCTTGGCTGGCAGGACCATGACCCTCATCCAACGTATCGACGCCCTGCTGCCGCAAACCCAATGCGGTAAATGCGGACACCCGGGGTGCAAGCCCTACGCCGAAGGCATCGCCCAGGGCGAGGCAATCAACAAGTGCCCGCCGGGTGGTGAAGAAACCATCGCCGGTCTCGCACAACTGCTGAACGTGACGGCACTGGCGCTCGACACCTCTCGCGGCGAGGCGCCCGCGCAGGTCGCGTTTATCCGGGAAGCGGAATGCATTGGCTGCACCAAATGCATTCAGGCGTGCCCGGTGGACGCCATCGTCGGCGCCGCCAAATGGATGCACACGGTGATTGTCGATGAATGCACCGGCTGCGACCTGTGTGTCGCGCCGTGCCCGGTGGACTGTATTGAAATGCGCCCGTTGGCCGACGTCGTCCCGATTGTCGGCGGCCTGGCCCTGAGCCCTGACCAGCACCAGGCTCGCAGCCTCAAGCGCGACCGTGCCCGTCGGCGTTTCGAGCAACGCACCGCGCGCCTGCACCGCGAGGAGGAACGCAAACTCGCGGAACGACTGGCCCGCACCCAGCGTGCTGCCCCGGTGCACACCGTCGCTGTGGACCCGCACCAGGCCGCCCGAGAGGCTGCCGTGAAGAAAGCCAGGATCAACGTGGCCATGAGCCGCGCACAACTGCATAAATCACTCAAAGCGTTTGGCCATCCGCCGACCTTTGAACAGCAATCGCAGTTGATCATTCTTCAACAACAGTTTGAGGCCGCCGAAAAAGCCCTGATGGGTGTTGAAACCGACACACCAGCGCCAGCGCCCCCCAGCAAGGACCCCGACTTGAAACGGGCGAAAATCCAACTGGCCATGCGCCGTGCCGAGCTGAGTAAACTAAAGAACCAACCCGACACCCGCGAAGCCGAACTGGCCGATGCGCAACGCAAACTAGACGACGCTCAACGCCTTGTGGATAAGCACGCCAGCCCGTGAAACCATGGGTCGTCAGCGCTCAACCATCAAGCGTATGCTGCTTTTGCAAGCCCCTATCGATTGCCTTCAAGGAACTGCTCGCCCCATGAACGCCGTAAAACGCCTGGAAATTTTCCGCAGGCTCCACGAAGACAATCCAGAGCCGAAAACCGAACTGGCCTACTCCTCGCCGTTTGAATTGCTGATTGCTGTGATCCTCTCGGCGCAATCCACTGACGTTGGCGTCAATAAGGCCACTGCCAAACTGTTCCCGGTGGCCAATACCCCCGAGGCGATTTATGCCCTGGGCGTTGCCGGGTTGTCCGAGTACATCAAGACCATCGGCCTGTACAACAGCAAGGCGAAGAACGTCATTGAAACCTGCCGCCTGTTGGTGGAGTTGCATGGCAGCGAAGTGCCGCAAACGCGCGAGGCCCTGGAAGCGCTGCCCGGCGTGGGGCGCAAGACCGCCAATGTGGTACTCAACACTGCGTTTCGCCAACTGACCATGGCGGTGGACACGCATATTTTCCGGGTCAGCAACCGCACAGGCATTGCGCCCGGAAAGAATGTGGTGGACGTGGAAAAACAGCTGATGAAATTTGTGCCAAAACCTTACCTGCTCGACTCACATCACTGGCTGATCCTGCTCGGACGCTATGTTTGCCAGGCCCGCAAGCCGCGCTGTGGCAGCTGCCGCATCGAAGACCTGTGCGAATACAAGCACAAGACTTCGGACGATTGACAGTTCATTGCTTTTATTGATGAGCCGATTGAAAAAATCTTTTTTACCCGATCGAGGATTCTCGTTATAAGGAGCGCCAACGGCAGTCTTAGCCCGGAGTTAACCTTATGAGCACTGGCAAAGAACAACTGGATGTGGAAGAAGACCTTGCTGACGTTGAATCTGACGACGGGGTGGAAACGCCTGTGGCAGAAGTGGCCAAGACCAATTTGAGCAAACGCCGCACCATCGACAACCTTCTGGAAGAGCGGCGCTTGCAGAAACAGTTGGCCGATTACGACTTCGATCTCTAATCGACCCAACAAAAAGCAGAAGCCTCCCGTGCGGAGGCTTTTTAAATGTCGCTTTCTCTGCGGGTAACGCCCCTAGACCAGGCCATTGCGCTGCGCCAACTCGATCAGGTCCACCAGGGAACGTGCATTGAGTTTGAGCAGCAAGCGCGTCTTGTAGGTGCTCACGGTCTTGTTACTGAGAAACATGCCGTCGGCAATCTCCTTGTTGCTTTTACCGCGGGCCAATTGCTGCAACACCATCATTTCGCGGCCGGATAAACGCTCGACCATATCGGCTTCACTGGCGTTGCCCATGGTGGAGCGCACCGAATTGAGGGCCTGGTTCGGGAAATAACTGTACCCGGACAGCACGGCCTTTATGGCACTCAGCAACTCGGTCAGGTCCTGCTGCTTGCACACATAACCCGCCGCCCCGGCCTGCATGCAACGCATCGAGAAATGACCCGGGGCCTGGGACGTGAGCACCAGGACTTTGAAGGGCGTAATCTGTTTGGTCGATGACAGTCGACAGATAACTTCCAGGCCATCAAGTTTAGGGATTCCGATATCCAGTATGACGATATCCGGCATATGCTCCCGCGCAAGTTGCAAGGCATCGACACCGTTATCGGTCTCGGCGACGACCTCATAACCATGACGCTCCATTAGCATACGCACAGCAAGACGAATGACGGGATGATCATCCACGATCAGCACTTTATTCATGAGCAAGTCCAATTTCGCTGTTCGAATTATTTAGAGCCAGCACAATAGCCTAGTCGTTTCGACGTTGGCATAGCGCTCCCCCCCAAGCAACAGCAAGCAGAGACACACCCCACAACGAGATAGGACTTAGCCTACAAAAAAACGCTAAGAAAGAAGTCATGCACTTTATGACGACTTTCAGAACTTTCCCGGCGCATACATATTTTGAGTGAAAAATCCCAAGCCAACAGAGGGTTGGGTAAACACACCGCACATACCTTTCAGGAAATGCCCCTTGCCCGCCGACGAAGGACGTGTGGGCAGGGGCGAAAAGACGATTATGAAAAGTTCCATTTAACATAGGCTCAGTACTCGATAATTCCTACAGAAATGTCAGCGCTCTACAGACTCACTGCACATGCCTGAGTGAAATTTCTGTCATACATAGTTCCGCTAAATGGGCAGATAAGTCCCCCACTCAATGTTTCTGCCAATAAGCGAGCGCCACGCACTCAAAAGAACCGGCCTACAAATAAACACCGCCTAAACCTTATTGCCAAAAATCCACGCCAGCCGTTTAAAAAATAAACATGACTCACATGACATCCACTTTTTAAAACGCAAAAAAAAGGCCCCTTAACAAAGGAGCCTTTTGCTACCGCCTGATGCGCTTAGAACAACTTGCGACCTTTGTTGGCCGCGATGCGCATACGCAGGGCGTTCAGCTTGATGAACCCCGCCGCGTCCGCCTGGTTGTAGGCACCGCCGTCTTCTTCAAAAGTGGCGATGTTGGCGTCGAACAGCGAATCATCGGACTTGCGACCGGTGACGATCACGTTGCCCTTGTACAGCTTCAGGCGCACAACGCCGTTCACGTTGGCCTGGGACGCATCGATCATCTGTTGCAGCATCAGACGCTCAGGGCTCCACCAGTAGCCGGTGTAGATCAGGCTGGCGTACTTGGCCATCAACTCGTCTTTGAGGTGAGCGACTTCGCGGTCCAGGGTGATGGACTCGATGGCGCGGTGAGCGCGCAGCATGATGGTGCCGCCCGGAGTTTCGTAGCAACCGCGGGACTTCATGCCCACGTAGCGGTTCTCGACGATGTCCAGGCGGCCGATACCGTGTTGGCCGCCGATGCGGTTCAGGGTGGCGAGCACGGTGGCCGGGGTCATTTCCACGCCGTCCAGTGCGACGATGTCACCGTTGCGGTAGGTCAGTTCCAGGTACTGGGCCTGGTCTGGTGCGTTCTCCGGGGAGACGGTCCAGCGCCACATGTCTTCTTCGTGCTCGGTCCAGGTGTCTTCCAGCACGCCGCCTTCATAGGAGATGTGCAGCAGGTTGGCATCCATCGAGTACGGGGACTTTTTCTTACCGTGACGCTCGATCGGGATTGCGTGCTTTTCAGCGTAATCCATCAGCTTTTCACGGGACAGCAGATCCCATTCGCGCCAAGGCGCAATCACTTTCACGCCGGGCTTGAGCGCGTAGGCACCCAGTTCAAAACGCACCTGGTCGTTGCCCTTGCCGGTCGCGCCGTGGGAAATGGCGTCGGCGCCGGTTTCGTTGGCGATTTCGATCAGACGCTTGGCGATCAGCGGACGTGCGATGGAAGTACCCAGCAGGTACTCGCCTTCGTAGACGGTGTTGGCGCGAAACATCGGGAAAACGAAATCGCGGACGAATTCTTCACGCAGGTCGTCAATGTAGATCTCTTTCACGCCCATGGCTTGCGCCTTGGCACGTGCAGGTTCGACCTCTTCGCCCTGGCCCAGGTCAGCGGTGAACGTCACCACTTCACAGTTATAAGTATCCTGCAGCCACTTGAGGATCACCGAAGTGTCCAGGCCGCCGGAATACGCGAGAACGACCTTGTTTACGTCGGCCATGCCATCACTCCACGGGGTTGTACGGAAAGCCGTCGATTCTACCGACCAAAACCGTGGAATTACAGAGGCGCGACAGCAAATGAAGATAAAGCGACAGATTATGTCGAGGCAGCGACGAATCGCCGCACTTTATGACGTGACAGCCGCGCCGCTCGGGCCTTTGGCTTGCGGCACCGGTTTTTCAGCAGCGGGCACCCGCTCAAGCTGGATGTTCACCCGGCGGTTTTTCGCCCGGTTGGCCGCGTTGGTATTGGGGGCCAAGGGGTAGCTTTCACCGTGAAAGCGCAACGTTATCTGCGACTCGGCAATGCCGTTGGCCTTGAAATAGTCCATCACGGCCAGTGCGCGACGGCGCGACACGTCCCGGTTGGTCAAGCGGTTGCCGCTGTTGTCGGAATGGCCGTTGAGCTCGATGTGATTGACGGTGGGGTCGGCCTTCATGAACTCCAGAATGACCGCCAAGCGGGCCTTGGCGGCCGCATCCAGCTCGATTCCGCCACCGGGAAAGCCCACTTCGGTCTGCTTGACCTGCTCGAAATTCATCGACAGCAACTTGGCGGTACACAGCTGATAGTCGCTGTAGGCCTTGCCGAACTTCACCGGCAACAGGCGAATTTCGGAGTAGCCGCCGTCGCGACCGTAATGGCGCACCGTCGGGCTACGCCCTTCGAGCAAGCCGGTGAACAGGCGACCGGCCTGGGCTTGGGAGCTGTTGAACAGCACATCGCCCGTGCCCACCCGCACCGCGCCCAAATTGATATCGCCACGCCCCGGCTGCCACGGCGCTGCCGCCGCCAGCAAGGTAGCGGAACCCCCGCCGAGCGCGCCGCTGTAGGCTTTCAGACGAAATGTCGCCTGCTCACCCGCACGGCGTACAAACTCGCCCGAGCCAAAATCGGCGATCGGCTGGCTCAAGCGGCACTCGAACTTATCGCCTTCCACCTTCCACTCAATATTTTCCAGACGCGTCTGGAACGTGAGGGCCATCGCGGGCAGGCTGGCAAACACACTGAGCAGGGCTAGATAATGCTGGCGCACGGGAGGCTCCACTGGTTTTTACAACACTTCACAGCGTCATACATCGTTAAGGCATACCTGGGGATATCGGTCACGTCCGGCAAAACTTGATAGCGAGTGCCTGCAAGAGGCTTTTCCGGTAGCATTCCCACCCAGATTGACCCGCCTGGAATTCCCAATGTCCGACCGCCTGACCCTGCTGCGTCCCGACGACTGGCATATTCATCTTCGCGATGGTGCTGCGTTGCCTCAAACCGTGGCCGATGTAGCGCGCACGTTTGGCCGCGCCATCATCATGCCCAACCTGGTACCTCCGGTGCGCAACGCCGCTGAAGCCGACGCCTATCGCCAGCGCATCCTCGCTGCACGGCCGACCGGCAGCCGCTTCGAACCGTTGATGGTGCTGTACCTCACCGACCGCACCCAGCCCGAAGAGATTCGCGCCGCCAAGGCCACAGGCTTTGTCTACGCCGCCAAGCTGTACCCGGCCGGGGCGACCACCAACTCCGATTCCGGCGTGACCAGCATCGACAAGATCCTGCCGGCCATCGAAGCGATGGCCGAGGTGGGCATGCCGCTGCTGATCCACGGCGAAGTCACCCGGGGCGATGTCGACGTGTTCGACCGCGAGAAGATCTTCATCGACGAGCACATGCGCCGCCTCGTCGAGCGGTTCCCCACCCTCAAGGTGGTCTTCGAGCACATCACCACCGCCGATGCCGTGCAGTTCGTCACCGAGGCTGCGGCCAATGTCGGAGCGACCATCACCGCGCATCACCTGCTCTACAACCGCAACCACATGCTGGTGGGCGGGATTCGGCCGCACTTTTATTGCTTGCCGATCCTCAAGCGCAACACCCACCAGGTGGCGCTGCTGGATGCCGCGACCAGCGGTAACCCGAAGTTTTTCCTCGGCACCGACTCGGCCCCTCACGCCCAGCACGCCAAAGAAGCGGCGTGTGGTTGCGCAGGCTGCTACACGGCCTACGCGGCGATCGAGCTGTATGCCGAAGCGTTCGAGCAGCGCAATGCCCTGGACAAACTCGAAGGTTTTGCCAGCCTCAACGGCCCGCGCTTTTATGGCCTGGCGGCGAACACCGACCGCATTACCCTGGTCCGCGAAGACTGGACCGCACCTGCCAGCCTGCCGTTTGGCGACCTGACCGTTATCCCGCTGCGCGCCGGTGAAACACTGCGCTGGCGCCTGCTGGAGGAACAGCTGTGAGTGAAGACCATTACGACGACGAACCCGAACATGGCGGTGGCGGCGGTTCCCGTCACCCGATGGCCGCACGTTTTCGCGGTTATCTGCCGGTCGTTATCGACGTAGAAACCGGCGGTTTCAACTGCAACACCGACGCGCTGCTGGAAATCGCCGCGACCACCATCAGCATGGATGAACAGGGTTTCGTCTACCCCGATCACACGCACTTTTTCCGTGTGGAGCCGTTTGAAGGCGCCAACATCGAAGCCGCTGCGCTGGAGTTCACCGGGATCAAGCTGGACCACCCGCTACGCATGGCCGTGAGTGAGGAAGCCGCGCTGACCGATATCTTTCGCGGTGTGCGCAAGGCCCTCAAAGCCAACGGCTGCAAGCGTGCGATCCTGGTTGGCCACAACAGCAGTTTCGACTTGGGCTTCCTGAACGCCGCCGTGGCGCGCCTGGACATGAAACGCAACCCGTTCCACCCGTTCTCCAGCTTTGACACCGCCACCCTCGCGGGCCTGGCGTATGGCCAGACCGTGCTGGCCAAGGCCTGTCAGGCCGCCGGTATCGACTTTGACGGTCGTGAGGCCCACTCGGCCCGCTACGACACCGAAAAGACCGCCGAGCTGTTCTGCGGCATCGTCAACCGCTGGAAAGACATGGGCGGCTGGGAAGACTTCAACGACTGAGCCACCCGCGCATAAAAAAACCGGCCTTCTCAGGCCGGTTTTTTTGTACCGCGAACCCGGCTTACAGCTTGCCAGCGTTCTCGGACAGGTAAGCCGCAACGCCTTCTGGCGAAGCGTTCATGCCCTTGTCGCCTTTTTTCCAGTTGGCCGGGCACACTTCGCCGTGCTCTTCGTGGAATTGCAGAGCGTCGACCAGACGGATCAGCTCTTCCATGTTGCGGCCCAGCGGCAGGTCGTTGACGATCTGCGAGCGCACAACGCCCTTGTCATCGATCAGGAAGGCGCCACGGAATGCCACGCCGCCTTCGGACTCAACGTCGTAGGCCTTGGCGATGTCGTGCTTGAGGTCAGCCGCCATGGTGTATTTGACTTTGCCGATACCGCCATCGTTGATGGCCGTGTTGCGCCAGGCGTTGTGGGTGAAATGGGAGTCAATGGACACGGCAACCACTTCAACGTTACGCGCCTTGAAATCGTCCATGCGGTGGTCCAGGGCGATCAGCTCGGACGGGCAGACGAAGGTGAAGTCCAGCGGGTAGAAAAACACCAGGCCGTATTTGCCTTTGATGGCTTCAGACAGCTTGAAGCTGTCAACGATTTCGCCATTGCCGAGGACAGCTGGAACGTCGAAATCTGGGGCTTGTTTGCCGACGAGTACGCTCATTGGATATCTCCTGGTGGTGATTGAAGTAAACGGGTCGAATCGTGAGTGTGCCGTGGATAAACGACAACCCGGTGACGCGATACCCTCTTCGTAAAGACCGACCATCATACCTGAAAAAATCCGTTCGTCAGCGCGCCAAACGGCCAACCCCTCCACCTCAAGAAACTACTTTGACAATCATTCTCGTTAACATTAAGATCCACCGCACTTAAGCCTTAAACCCGCGATGGTTCTCCCTTATGTATGTCTGCCTCTGCAAAGGCGTCACCGACGGACAAATCCGCGATGCAATCTACGAAGGTTGCTGCAGCTACAAGGAAGTGCGTGAAACCACAGGCGTTGCGAGCCAATGCGGCAAATGTGCCTGCCTTGCCAAGCAAGTGGTACGCGAAACGCTGACCAAGCTGCAAACCGCCCAGGCGGCCATGCCCTACGCGGCAGAATTTACACACGCCTGATCAGGCATGTTTTAAAGAACCGGACTCAGTGTCCGGTTTTTTTATGCCCGTAATTCAATTAGTTAGCGTCAAGACGCGGAACACAAACATTCTTATTCCGATTAATTTTCATTTATTATTCAATAACTTAGGTTTGACACCCCTAGTTGTCCAGCTCAAACTCCGCTTCTACACAGCGATTACAGGGCAGGACCCCAACCATGAAAGGCGACATCACAGTCATCCAGCATCTCAATAAGATCCTTGCCAATGAACTGGTCGCGATCAATCAATACTTCCTGCATGCACGCATGTACGACGATTGGGGTCTGGAGAAGCTGGGCAAGAAAGAATACAAAGAGTCCATCCAGGCCATGAAAGACGCGGACACGCTGATCAAGCGCATCCTCTTTCTGGAAGGCCTGCCGAACGTGCAGGACCTGGGCCGGTTGAGCATCGGTGAAAACACCGAAGAAATGATCACCTGCGACCTGGGCCTGGAACACAAGAGCCACACCGACATCAAGGCCGCCATCGCACATTGCGAAACGCACGGCGACTTCGGCAGCCGCGAGTTGCTCGAAGACATCCTCGAAGACCAGGAAGAACACATCGACTGGCTGGAAACCCAACTGGGCCTGATCGGCAAAGTGAGCCTGGAGAACTACCTGCAATCGCAGATGGGCGAATAACCCGCCCACTAAAAAGCCCCGCTCTCTGTTGGAGAAGCGGGGCTTTTTATGGCCTGTGATAATCAGGCTTCGGTCTTGGCTGCCGCTTTTGCCGCCGCGTCCTTGACCAGGGTCTGCAACTCACCGTTGGCGAACATCTCGGTGATGATGTCGCTGCCGCCGACCAGTTCACCGGCTACCCACAGCTGCGGGAAGGTTGGCCAGTTGGCGTACTTGGGCAGGTTGGCGCGAATTTCCGGGTTCTGCAGGATGTCTACGTAAGCGAATTTTTCGCCACACTGCATGATGGCCTGGGAGGCCTTCGCGGAGAAACCGCACTGAGGCGCGTTCGGGGCGCCTTTCATGTAAAGCAGAATGGTGTTGTTGGCAATCTGCTCTTTAATCGTTTCGATGATATCCATGGAACACCTCGGCTGGAACTTTGCGACTCACAGGTCGGCACGGTGGCGCATTGTAACGCAAACCCTAGCGTGACGCTCGGGCTCTGCGTCGGACAATTCTCACGCGGCCGCTACCTGCACCGGCACCCCGTTCAAGGCGGCATTGCCCGACAACTCATCCAAATGGCGCTCGTCCGTCAGGTCATTGGCACTCGCGCCGGGCTGGCCGCTGGCGATGCTCATCTGCACGCCGGGCCGGCCATGGCCCCAGCCGTGCGGCAGGCTGACCACCCCCGGCATCATGTCCGGGCTGGCCAGCACCTCCACCTCGATCGTGCCAATGCGCGAACTCACCCGCACCCGCTGGCCATCGCTTAGCGAGCGCTGGACAAGGTCGTCGGGGTGCATCAGCAACTGGTGCCGGGGCTTGCCCTTCACCAGCCGGTGATAGTTGTGCATCCACGAATTATTGCTGCGCACATGGCGGCGGCCGATCAACAGCAACTCATCGGCGTGCGGCAGCGGTTGCGCCGCAAAACGCGCCAGGTCCGCAAGGATCACCGGGGGCGCCGCCTGTACACGCCCGTTGGCGGTTTCCAAGCGGGCTTGCAGGTTAGGCCGCAGTGGCCCCAAGTCGAGCCCATGTGGATGCTCGGCAAGCGCGGCAATTGACAACTTCTGTTCGCTTGCGTCCCCGTAAGGCCCGGCGCGCAAACCGACGTCGATCATCTGCGCAGGTGCCATCGTGGGCTTGAGGGCGTTCCCGGTTTTTGCGGCAAAGGCCTGCGCCAGGCCGACGAAAATTTCCCAGTCATGCAACGCGCCTTCGGGCTTGGGCAGGATGGCGCGGTTGAAGCGGGTGACATTTCGCACCGCAAACATGTTGAAGGTGGTGTCGTAGTGATCGTTCTCCAGCGCCGAAGTCGACGGCAGGATCAGGTCGGCATAACGTGTGGTTTCGTTGATGTACAGGTCAATGCTCACCATGAACTCCAGCCCCTCCAGCGCCTGCTCGAGCTGGCGGCCATTGGGCGTGGACAGCACCGGGTTGCCCGCAACGGTCACCAACGCACGGATTTGCCCCTCGCCTTCGGTCAGCATCTCTTCGGCCAGCGCCGACACCGGCAGCTCGCCACCGTACTCCGGCCGCCCGGACACCCGGCTCTGCCACCGGTTGAAATGCCCGCCCGAGGTCGACGCCACCAAATCCACCGCCGGCGAGGTGCACAGGGCGCCGCCGACCCGGTCCAGGTTGCCGGTCACCAGGTTGATCAACTGCACCAGCCAATGGCACAACGTGCCGAACGCCTGGGTAGACACCCCCATGCGGCCATAGCAGACCGCTGTGTCGGCGGCCGCAAAGTCCCGCGCCAACTGGCGAATCTGCTCGGCGGGCACCGCGCACAGGCCGCTCATGGCCTCGGCCGTGAAGCCCGCGACGGCCTCGCGTACGGCGTCAAGACCGTCCACCGGCAAATGGCTGTCGCGAACACGCCCCTCGGTAAACAGCGTGTTGAGCACGCCGAACAACAACGCCGCATCCCCGCCCGGCCGTATAAACAGATGCTGATCGGCCATTGCCGCCGTCTCGCTGCGCCGGGGGTCGACCACCACCACTTTGCCGCCCCGGGCCTGGATGGCCTTGAGGCGTTTTTCCACATCCGGCACGGTCATGATGCTGCCGTTGGAGGCCAGCGGATTGCCGCCGAGGATCAGCATGAAGTCGGTGTTGTCGATGTCCGGGATCGGCAGCAAAAACCCGTGGCCGTACATCAAATGGCTGGTGAGGTGATGGGGCAATTGATCCACCGACGTCGCAGAAAACCGGTTGCGCGTCTTTAGCTGGCCAAGAAAGTAATTGCTGTGGGTCATCAACCCATAGTTGTGCACGCTGGGATTGCCCTGGTACACCGCCACCGCGTTCTGCCCGTGCCGCGCCTGAATGCCTGCCAAGCGCTCGGCCACCTGCTCGAATGCCGCCTGCCAGGAGATCGGCTGCCACGCGTCGCCCACCCGCAACATGGGCTGGTGCAGGCGGTCAGGGTCGTTCTGGATATCTTGCAGGGCCACCGCCTTGGGGCAGATGTGCCCACGGCTGAACGTATCCTGCGCATCGCCCTTGATCGAGGTGATCGCCAGGCTGCCGTCGTCGGCGCGGGCGGTTTCCAGGGTCAGACCACAAATGGCTTCACACAGGTGGCAGGCACGGTGGTGCAGCGTCTTGGTCATGGCCAGTCTCTTTATAGGGGCTTTGGTCCACTATGGCCGCGCACCTGTGCGGGCGCCAGTAATGTCAGTGGCGTGAATCGAACGGCATCAGGCCCGGGCATGGCGACACATGGTGAAATGTTTAAACGCCCCACAAAACGACACAACCTGGCCTGCGCCCGCCGTCACACATTGCAATATGGCTTGGCGCCAGTGTACAAATGACCCGCTGCTGTCAGGACCCCGGCTTCAAAAGCGCCTCCTCCGCTCGATTGAATTCTCCCTAAAAACCGTAGCCCTATTGGTAAGACGCGACATTTAGTGTCAATATCGCGCCTTCCCCTATTTCGTCGCCCCGTGCGGCTTCCGCCGCAGGTCTCGCCCGTTTTCCTAATAAACAAGGTTTTGAGCATCTGCGGTCTGTTGCAAAAAGGTAGTTAATGATGAGCGCTAGGCACTTTCTCTCCCTGATGGATTTCACGCCCGCCGAACTGGTCAGCGTGCTCCGTCGCGGCATTGAGCTTAAAGACCTGCGTAACCGAAGCGTGTTGTTCGAGCCTTTGAAGGGCCGCGTGCTCGGCATGATCTTCGAGAAGTCGTCCACCCGCACCCGCTTGTCTTTCGAGGCGGGCATGATCCAGCTGGGTGGCCAGGCCATCTTTCTGTCGCCACGTGACACCCAACTGGGCCGTGGCGAGCCGATTGGCGACTGCGCCATCGTCATGTCACGCATGCTCGATGCGGTGATGATCCGCACCTTTGCCCACAGCACCCTGACGGAATTTGCCGCCAACTCGCGCGTGCCGGTGATCAACGGCCTGTCCGATGACCTGCACCCCTGCCAGTTGCTGGCCGACATGCAAACCTTCCTGGAGCATCGCGGTTCGATCCAGGGCAAGACCGTGGCCTGGATCGGCGACGGCAACAACATGTGCAACAGCTATATAGAAGCGGCGATCCAGTTCGACTTCAACCTTCGCATCGCCTGCCCTGAAGGCTACGAGCCTGACGCCCGTTTCCTGGAACAGGCCGGCGCCCGCGTGACCCTGGTGCGTGACCCACGCGAGGCCGTGGCCGGTGCGCACCTGGTGAGCACCGACGTCTGGACCTCCATGGGCCAGGAAGAAGAAACCGCCAAGCGCCTGCAGCTGTTCGCGCCGTTCCAGGTGACGCGCGCCTTGCTCGACCTGGCCGCGCCCGACGTGCTGTTCCTGCACTGCTTGCCGGCCCACCGTGGCGAAGAGATCAGCCTGGACCTGCTGGACGACCCTCGCTCGGTGGCGTGGGATCAGGCAGAAAACCGCTTGCACGCCCAAAAAGCGTTGCTTGAGTTCCTGGTCGCACCGGCCTATCGCCCCGCATGAGCCTGCCGCCGCTGTTGACCCTGCAAAACCTGGCCTGCGGCTATCAGGGCCAGCCGGTGGTGCAAAACCTCAATCTGCACCTCAACGCGGGCGACATCGGTTGCCTGCTGGGTTCGTCGGGATGCGGCAAGACCACCACCCTGCGGGCCATCGCAGGGTTTGAGCCGGTGCACGAAGGTGAAATTCGCCTGGCCGGTGACGTCATCTCCAGCGCCGGTTTCACGCTGGCGCCGGAGAAACGTCGTATCGGCATGGTGTTCCAGGACTACGCGCTGTTCCCACACCTCAACGTGGCCGACAACATCGCCTTTGGCATTCGCAAACAGCCGCAACACGATCGCGTGGTGGCCGAACTGCTGGAGCGGGTCAACCTCAAGGACCTGGGCAAACGTTTCCCCCATGAACTCTCCGGCGGCCAGCAACAGCGCGTGGCCCTGGCCCGCGCGCTGGCACCGGAACCGCAATTGCTGCTGCTCGATGAACCCTTCTCCAACCTCGATGGCGAACTGCGCCGCAAGCTCAGCCATGAAGTGCGCGACATCCTCAAGGCGCGCGGCACGAGCGCCATTCTGGTCACCCATGACCAGGAAGAAGCCTTTGCCGTCAGCGATCAGGTGGGGGTGTTCAAAGAAGGCCGATTGGAGCAGTGGGATACGCCCTACAACCTGTATCACAAACCTCAGACGCCCTATGTCGCAAGTTTCATCGGCCAGGGTTACTTCATTCGCGGCCAATTGAACACGCCCAGTTCGGTGACCACTGAGCTGGGCGAATTGCGCGGCAATCGAGCCTATACCTGGCCTAAAGGCAGCGCAGTGGATGTGTTGCTGCGCCCCGACGACATCGTGCATGCACCGGGCAGCGCACTCAAAGCGCGCGTTGCCGGCAAAACCTTCCTGGGCGCGTCGACGCTGTACCGCTTGCAACTGCCCAGCGGGGCACCGCTGGAGTCGATCTTTGCGAGCCACATCGACCATCCGGTCGGGGGTGAAGTGGGGATTCGCGTCGCGGCTGAGCACCTGGTGCTGTTCGAGCCTTGCGCCTGAACAGCCGCCGCTAAACCTTACGCCCGGCCGATTTCGGCAAACGTGGCCTGGGTGTGCTCGGCCAGCACCGCAGCGGCCAACTCCACTTCCAGCCCCCTTCTTCCCGCACTGATAAAAATTGTCGAAAACGGCTGTGCTGTCACATCAATAAACGTGCGCAGCCGTTTTTTCTGACCTAAAGGGCTGATGCCGCCGAGCAGATACCCGGTGGCCCGCTGCGCCGCAGCCGGGTCGGCCATCTCGGTTTTTTTCACCCCGGCGGCCTGCGCCAGGGCTTTCAAGTCCAGGGTTCCGACGACCGGCACCACCGCCACCAGCAACTCACCCTTCTCGCTGCTCGCCAGCAAGGTCTTGAACACCTGCGCCGGGTCCAGGCCCAGCTTTTCCGCGGCTTCCAGCCCATAGGAGGCGGCCTTCGGGTCGTGTTCATAACTGTGGACGCGATGTTCAGCACGAACTTTCTTCAGCAGATCCAGTGCGGGTGTCATGTGGGCTCCTGAGGCGAATAAACAACCGGAAAACAGCCTGGGGATTTTAGGCCAAGCGCGGGCAAAAGGCTCTACCGCAGGCGCCTGCAAACCGCCGCGAATACACCGCCAAACAGACACCTCGCAATGACTGCTCCTACAGAAACATGTCCATTTTCCGTATGAAGAGTTTTAAAGTGACTGACGGTTCAGTTTCGACCTTTGACAGCAGCGTTTCTTGTCTATATTTTTTCGTTTGCGAAGACAGTAAGAAAATACTTACGTCGTTGCATGCGCAGTAAACGGTGACGGGGATGGGGATTCTCGCCACGGTGAACACCGCGCCTGAACATGATGTTCAGGCGTCCTACAACAACAAAAACCGAGGTCTATCATGAGTACTGCCATACAACAGCCTTCACTCTCGAGCCAATGCATGGCCGAGTTCCTGGGCACCGCGTTGTTGATCTTTTTCGGTACTGGTTGCGTCGCCGCGCTCAAAGTCGCGGGTGCCAGCTTTGGTTTGTGGGAAATCAGTATTATCTGGGGCGTTGGCGTAAGCATGGCCATCTACCTCACCGCCGGGATCTCGGGGGCTCACCTCAACCCTGCCGTGAGCATCGCCTTGTGCATCTTCGCCAATTTCGAAAAGCGCAAACTGCCCTTCTATATCCTTGCCCAAATCGCCGGCGCCTTCTGCGCAGCGGCGTTGGTTTATACGCTCTACAGCAACCTGTTTTTCGATTACGAACAAACCCACCACATGATCCGCGGTTCCCAGGCCAGCCTGGAGTTGGCGTCGGTGTTTTCCACCTACCCCCATCCGCTGCTGAGCACGGCCCAGGCCTTTCTGGTGGAACTGGTGATCACTGCGATCCTGATGGGCGTGATCATGGCCCTGACCGACGACAACAACGGCCTGCCACGCGGCCCGCTGGCGCCGCTGCTGATCGGCTTGTTGATCGCCGTGATCGGCAGCGCCATGGGCCCGCTGACCGGCTTTGCGATGAACCCGGCGCGGGACTTTGGCCCCAAGCTGATGACCTTTTTCGCAGGCTGGGGTGAGGTTGCCTTTACCGGCGGTCGCGATATCCCCTACTTCCTGATTCCGATTTTCGCCCCGATCGTCGGTGCCAGCCTTGGCGCCCTGGCCTACCGCGGGCTGATCGCCCGTCACCTGCCGAGCGCGGCACCTGCCACACCTGAAGCCACCGACACGGCCGTCGCCGGCAAAACCCATACGTCCTGATAACACCGGCCTGGACGCCTCTGCCCTTTGGCGGCCCAGGCCCGTTACCCCCTTCCTTTTCCATCCAAGGCAATCGACATGACCGACATTCAGAATAAGAACTACATCATTGCCCTCGATCAGGGTACGACCAGCTCCCGGGCGATCATTTTTGACCGTGACGCCAACGTGGTCTGCACCGCCCAGCGCGAGTTCGCCCAGCATTACCCGCAAGCCGGTTGGGTCGAGCATGACCCGATGGAAATTTTCGCCACCCAAAGCGCGGTGATGGTCGAGGCCCTGGCACAAGCCGGCCTGCACCACGATGACGTCGCCGCCATCGGCATCACCAACCAGCGTGAAACCACGGTGGTGTGGGACAAGGAAACCGGCCGCCCGATCTATAACGCGATCGTCTGGCAGTGCCGACGCAGCACCGAGATCTGCCAGCAGCTCAAGCGCGACGGGCATGAGCAGTACATCAGCGACACCACCGGCCTGGTCACCGACCCGTACTTCTCCGGCACCAAGCTCAAGTGGATCCTGGACAACGTCGAAGGCAGCCGCGAGCGTGCACGCAACGGCGAGCTGCTGTTCGGCACCGTCGACAGCTGGCTGATCTGGAAATTCACCGGCGGCAAGACCCACGTCACCGACTACACCAATGCCTCGCGCACCATGCTCTTCAACATCCACACCCTGGAGTGGGACGCGAAGATGCTGGAGATCCTAGACATCCCGCGCGAAATGCTGCCGCCGGTAAAATCATCCTCGGAAATCTACGGCCGCACCAAAAGCGGCATCGCCATCGGCGGTATCGCCGGTGACCAACAGGCCGCGCTGTTCGGCCAGATGTGCGTAGAACCGGGCCAGGCCAAAAACACCTACGGCACCGGCTGCTTCCTGCTGATGAACACCGGCGACAAGGCCGTGAAGTCCAAGCACGGCATGCTCACCACCATCGCCTGCGGCCCGCGTGGCGAAGTGGCCTACGCGCTGGAAGGCGCCGTCTTCAACGGCGGTTCCACGGTTCAGTGGCTGCGTGACGAACTGAAAATCATCAACGACGCCCTCGACACCGAGTACTTCGCCAACAAGGTCAAGGACAGCAACGGCGTGTACCTGGTGCCGGCCTTTACCGGCCTGGGCGCGCCGTACTGGGACCCTTATGCCCGTGGCGCGCTGTTCGGCCTGACTCGCGGCGTACGGGTGGACCACATTATTCGTGCAGCCCTGGAGTCAATTGCCTACCAGACCCGCGATGTCCTCGACGCCATGCAGCAAGATTCCGGCGAACGCCTCAAGGCGTTGCGTGTGGACGGCGGCGCGGTGGCCAACAATTTCCTGATGCAGTTCCAGGCCGACATCCTCGGCACTCAGGTGGAGCGCCCGCAAATGCGCGAAACCACCGCCCTGGGCGCCGCCTACCTGGCAGGCCTGGCGTGCGGGTTCTGGGGCAGCCTGGACGAGTTGCGCGGTAAAGCGGTGATCGAGCGCGAATTCGAACCGCAACTGGACGCCCCCGCCAAGGAAAAACTCTACGCCGGCTGGAAAAAAGCCGTCAGCCGCACCCGCGACTGGGAACCACACGAAGGCGCTGAATAAGCCAACCACGGGACCCACGAGGGGTTGTAACTGGCAGGGAGCAGATTCCTGCGTCATCATGGGCCACTTTTGTCTGGCAGCCCACAGGACGCCCCATGAATCTGCCTCCCCGCCAACAACAAATCCTCGAACTGGTGCGCGAACGCGGCTACGTGAGTATCGAGGAAATGGCGCAGCTGTTCGTCGTGACCCCGCAAACCATCCGCCGCGATATCAACCAACTGGCCGAAGCCAATTTGCTGCGCCGCTACCATGGCGGCGCCGCTTATGACTCCAGCGTGGAAAACACCGCCTACGCCATGCGCGCCGACCAGATGCGCGATGAAAAACAGCGCATCGGCGAAGCCATTGCCGCGCAGATCCCCGACCACGCCTCGCTGTTTATCAACATCGGCACCACCACCGAATCGGTCGCCCGGGCGCTGCTCAATCACAGCCACCTGAAGATCATCACCAACAACCTCAACGTGGCCACCATGCTCAGCGCCAAGGACGACTTCGACGTGCTGCTGACCGGCGGCAATGTAAGGCGTGACGGCGGCGTGGTGGGCCAGGCGAGCGTCGATTTCATCAACCAGTTCAAGGTCGACTTCGCCCTGGTGGGCATCAGCGGGATCGATGAAGACGGCAGCCTGCTGGACTTCGACTACCAGGAGGTGCGGGTGTCGCAGGCGATCATCGCCAATGCGCGCAAAGTGATCCTGGCCGCCGACTCCAGCAAATTCGGGCGCAATGCCATGATTCGCCTGGGGCCGATCAGCCTGATCGACTGCCTGGTGACCGATCAGCAACCGGTGCCGGCCCTGATTCAGTTGCTCAACCAGCACAAGATTCGCCTGGAAGTGGTTTAACCGGTCTTTTCAGCCGCCCTCGCGGAGCCCTTCCGCGATGGCGTTTTGCCCACCTGCACCTTTCGCGTTCCTATATTTTCCTTTGCCCGCCTTTCGATGAGTTTTTTCAATCGAAGGTGACTGGCTGCGCCTGTGTTTATCAGCTACCATTTTCGCAAATGAACATTTATGTTCGTATTCCAATACGAAAAGATCGCGAGGCCAGCCGATGAACCCTTCCACCTTGCCTGCCACACCGCTTGCCGAAGTCTATGATGTCGCCGTGATTGGTGGCGGGATCAACGGCGTCGGGATCGCGGCAGACGCGGCCGGTCGCGGTTTGTCGGTATTCCTTTGCGAAAAGGACGACCTGGCCAGCCACACCTCTTCAGCGAGCAGCAAGCTGATCCATGGCGGCCTGCGTTACCTGGAACATTACGAGTTCCGCCTGGTGCGTGAAGCCCTGGCCGAACGCGAAGTGCTGCTGGCCAAGGCACCGCATATCGTCAAGCAAATGCGTTTTGTACTGCCGCACCGCCCGCACCTGCGCCCGGCGTGGATGATCCGGGCAGGCCTGTTCCTGTATGACAACCTGGGCAAGCGCGAAAAACTCGAAGGCTCCAAAAGCCTCAAGTTCGGCGCCGACAGCCCGCTCAAAAGCGAAATCACCAAAGGCTTCGAGTATTCCGACTGCTGGGTGGATGACGCCCGTCTTGTGGTACTCAATGCCATGGCTGCGCGGGAAAAAGGTGCGCATATCCACACCCAGACTCGCTGTGTGAGTGCGCATCGCAGCAAAGGCCTGTGGGAAATGAACATGGAACGCGCCGACGGCAGCCTATTCTCGATTCGCGCCAAAGCGCTGGTCAACGCCGCAGGCCCTTGGGTGGCCAAGTTCATCAAGGAAGACCTGAAGCTGAGCTCGCCCTACGGCATCCGCCTGATCCAGGGCAGCCACCTGATCGTGCCCAAGCTGTACGAAGGCGCCCACGCGCACATTCTGCAGAACGAAGACCAGCGCATCGTCTTCACCATTCCGTACCTAGACCACCTGACCATCATCGGCACCACCGACCGCGAATACACGGGCGATCCGGCCCAAGTCGCGATCACCGAAGGTGAAACCGACTACATGCTCAAAGTAGTCAACGCCCACTTCAAGAAGCAGCTGAGCCGCGACGACGTCGTACACACCTATTCCGGTGTTCGCCCGCTGTGCAACGACGAATCCGACAACCCCTCAGCGATTACCCGTGACTACACCCTGGCGCTGTCGGGCACCGGCGATGAAGCGCCGATCCTGTCGGTGTTTGGCGGCAAGCTCACCACCTACCGCAAGCTGGCAGAGTCGGCCCTGGCGCAGCTGGCGCCGTACTTTTCGCACATCAAGCCCAGCTGGACCGCCAAGGCCAGCCTGCCTGGCGGCGAAGACATGACTACGCCACACGCTCTGGCCGAAGCCATTCTCAGCCGGTTCAATTGGGTGCCGAGCGAGGTCGCGCGCCGCTGGTCCACGACCTATGGCAGCCGCACCTGGCGCCTGCTCGAAGGCGTGCAATCGCTGGCTGACCTGGGCGAGCACCTCGGTGGCGGCCTGTACACCCGGGAAGTCGACTACCTGTGCGCCGAGGAATGGGCCACGCAACCGCAGGACATCCTGTGGCGCCGGACCAAGCTGGGCCTCTTTACCACGCCCGAAGAACAGGCCAACGTGCAGCGCTACCTGGCCGACGTCGCGCACAACCGCGCCAAGATCGAAGCGGCCTGATCACGCCCCGCTAAAAAAGCCCCTGCACCGCAAGGTCCAGGGGCTTTTTATTGGCTGCCCAGCGCTCGGCGCTGATAACGCAGGCCCATGTCACGAATGCTCGCCACGCCCGACGCCAGCAACGCCGGGTAAGCGGCCTGCACAAACCCAGGCGTGGCGCCCGCCAGTGCGCGCTCCAGCCATAGGCAGGCCTGTTCAGGGTCGCCGGCCTCGGCCAGCTCCGCCGCATGGTTGTACTGCCCACGAAAGTCCCCCGCTTCGGCAGACCGCAAGTACCACTGCCGCGCCCTTGGCAGGTCCACTGGAACCACAACGCCTTCATGGTGGAAGCGGCCCAGCAGGTTCATCGATTTGGCGTGGCCCTTTTCGGCGGCCTGGCTGAACAAGGCAAACGCGGCGTCGAGGTCTTGCTCCACCCCTCGGCCCCGGGTGAGCAATTGACCATAGTTGTACAGCCCCCAATCCAGCCCCAGGTCAGCGGCCTGGCGATAATGAGCGGCGGCGTCCACCAGATTGATGTCACAGCCCCAGCCGTTTTCCAGGCAGCGCCCGATCATGTTGATCGCCATGGGGTGACGCTGGCGCGCCGCGATGCGAAACCAGCTCAATGCCAGCCCCTCGTCCTGTTGAATCCCCCGGCCGTCCAGCAACAGCTGGCCCAAGGTGGCCTGCGCGTCGATGTCTCCCAGTTGCGCTGCGTGCATGACCCATTGGGTGTACGCACGAGGGTTGTCAGCGATGTCCCCCGGCTCACCGGTCCCTTGGCCACTTTGCATTCGCACTTCTCCGCCTGATGGATAGGCACCTGAAAATCTTTGAATTATTTCGTTACAAACTATTACATTTGCGATCAATTATCAATTACGATCGCCTCTCAATTTTATTTGCGCGAGATGATTCGATGACAACCGGTACCCGTTCCGCCTCTCCCTCATCGCGGCACATGCTCGCTTCTGCGGTGGGTTTGGCAGTGGCTGCTCAGGGAGGATTCACTTATGCGGGGGATGCCGCAGCCGATAACACCAACCCGGGCGCCATTCAGTTGGGGGCGACCACCGTCGACGGGCAGGCACAGAGCACTTACAACCCTGTGGCGCCTTCCTCACCCAAGTACACCGAGGCCCTGCGCGACACGCCGCAGACCATCACGGTGGTGTCCAAAGAAGTGATTCACGACCAGAACCTGTTGACCCTGCGCGATGTGCTCAGCACCGTGCCCGGCATCACGTTTGGCGCCGGTGAAGGCGGCAGTGGCTACGGTGACAGCATCAACCTGCGCGGCTTTTCCGCCAGCAACGATATTTACGTGGACGGCGTACGCGACAGCGCGCAATACAGCCGCACCGACCCGTTCAACCTGCAACAGGTCGAGGTCGTCAGCGGCGCAAGTTCGGTGTACTCGGGCTCGGGCTCCGTGGGCGGCACCATCAACCTGGTCACCAAGACCCCGGAACTGCGCGACAAAACCACCATCAGCGCCGGCATCGGCACCGACAACTACAAGCGCACGACCCTGGACACCAACCAGACGCTCAACGACACCACCGCGTTTCGCCTGAACCTCATGGCCCACGGCAACGACGTACCGGGCCGTGACTATGAAGACTACGAGCGCTGGGGCATTGCGCCCTCCATCGCGTTTGGCCTGGGCACACCGACGCGCGTGACGGTGAGCTACGAGCACCAGAAAGATAACAACACGCCGCAGTACGGCGTGCCCATCTACAACGGCAAACTCATGCCGGGCGTGGGCTGGAGCGATTACTACGGCTACCACAACATCAACGAGCAGAACATTACGTCGGACGCGTTCAGCCTCAAGCTCGAGCACGACTTCAACGACGCCGTGTCCATCCGCAACTTCAGCCGCATCGAGCGGGTGAGCCAGGAGCTGCGCGCATCAGGCCCGGAAGGCGCCCAGGCCGGTTGCCTGGCCAGCGGCACCCAGATCACCGGCGCGCCCTGTGCCGCTGGCCTGGCGCCGGGGTTCTTCCAGCCAAGCGGCGGGTCGCTGGGTAACGAGCGCAAGACCCAGAACAAAATCTTTATCAACCAGACCGACGTCACCAGCCACTTCAGCACCGGCTTCATCGACCACACCCTGGTCACGGGCATCTCGATTTCCCGCGAGGAATACGAAGCCGACACCGGCAACTGGCTGCGCAACAGCAACGGCAGCACGATCACGCCGCCGCCGGTCAGCTTCAGCGACCCGAATTCCTACTGGGCAGGCCCCGTCAACTTCACCCGGGCAGCCCATATCGACGGCGAGCTGAACAACCGCGCCGCCTACGCGTTCGACACCCTCAAGCTCAACCCGCAGTGGGAGATCAACGGCGGTGTGCGCTTTGAACACAACGCTGGCAGCTCGGTGACCAACGCCTACTCCAGCACCGGCGTAGAAACCCCCGGTGGGCGCTTCGGCCAAGCGGACGACTTGACCTCCTACCGCTTGGCGCTGGTCTATAAACCGGCCGAAAACGGCAGTGTTTATGTCGCCTACGGCAACAGCAAGACGCCGTCGCAAGCCAGCGTCAACGGCAGTTGCTACACCCCGGCCAAAAACAACAACGCGGCGATTAACAACTGCGACGTGGACCCGGAAAAATCCATCACCTACGAGATTGGCACCAAGTGGGACTTCTTCAACGACGCCCTCTCGCTGACCGGCGCGATCTTTCGCAATGACCGCACCAACTACAAAGTGGCCACCAACGACCCTAGCGACTTGAGCGGCTCGCAGACCCTTGACGGCTCGGCCCGTGTCGACGGCGTGGAACTGGGCCTGAGCGGCGCCATCACCGACCGTTGGAAGGTCTTCGCCAACTACACCTACCTGGACACCCAGGTCCTGCAAAGCGTGAGTAACTTCACCAAGGACACCACGGGCATCGACGCACAAAAAGGTGAGCCGCTGACCTTCACGCCCAAAAATGCCGCCAGCCTCTGGACCGTCTATGACTTGCCGCATGACTTCCAGGTGGGCTACGGCCTGACCACCCAGAGCAAGCAATACCTGGCCAGCGCCGCCGGGGCGCCAACCGCGCCGGGCTACACCGTGCACCGCGCCATGGTGGCGTACAAGGTCAACAAGCAATTGAACCTGCAGTTGAACGTCAACAACCTGTTCGACAAGGAATACCTGACGCGCATTCGTAACAACGGCTGGGCAGTGCCGGGTGATGGTCGTTCGGCGGTCGTGTCGGCCGATTACACGTTCTGACCTGACAGCGTTGCAAAAAGCCCCGGAGCCCACGCTCACGGGGCTAATGAGATGGTCAC
Source organism: Pseudomonas sp. SDO5215_S409 (assembly GCF_054071325.1). Classification (NCBI taxonomy): domain Bacteria; kingdom Pseudomonadati; phylum Pseudomonadota; class Gammaproteobacteria; order Pseudomonadales; family Pseudomonadaceae; genus Pseudomonas; species Pseudomonas sp. SDO5215_S409. Next base: position 206,917 of record NZ_JBSVWN010000005.1, read on the forward strand.
CCCCAACACCCTGTGAGGGCTACGCTTTCACGGGGT